>CAYWQI010000008.1:0-24965 GCA_964460535.1 Candidatus Woesearchaeota archaeon | reverse complement strand
CAGAAATAATGACAACAGAAAGCTTTAAAAGTAAAAGATTATCTAAAATTATACCTGCGAGTAGATCGCGTTAGCAGGAAGTTAATACTTCTTGTTGGAATAAAATATAACAGAACAAAAATGAAATCAAAGAAATTAAAAATTTCTAGATTCCATTTTTTTAAGGCAGAACAAAAATGAAATCAAAAACAAAAATAAAAAAACAAACTCAAAGAAAGTTCAATCCAGAATTAGTTAAAACAATAAATCTTGCTAAGAAAAATCCTGCATGGAAAAATGTTGCAGAGATACTTTCTGGGCCAAGACAGAATTATGCTAAATTAAATCTTAATCAGATAAATGAAAAAGCAGAAGATAAAAAAATAATTATTGTTCCAGGAAAAGTTCTTTCAATGGGAGAAATAAACAAAAAAATCAAAATTGCTTCATTGAATTTTTCAGAAAATTCAAAGGAAAAGTTAAAAAAGAGTGGATGTGAAATAACAACAATACTTAATGAAATTAAATCAAATTCTGAAGGAAAAAATATTCAGATATTAAAAAAATGAAAATAATAAATGGTCAAGAAACACCTATGGGAAGAATTGCAAGTTATGCTGCAAAAGAAGCATTAAAAGGAGAAGAAATTGCAATAGTAAATGCAGATGAAGTTATTATAACTGGAAATAGAAAGGTTATAGAAGAAGATATTAATAAACAAAGATCAAAAATAGGAAGTGGACAAAAAGGTCCAAAGATATCAAGAGAAAGTGAAAAGATAATGAAAAGAGCAGTTAGAGGTATGCTTCCAAATCATAGAGAAGGTAGAGGAAAACAAGCATTAAAAAAAATAAAGTGCTATAAAAAAGTTCCAGAAGAATTAAAAAATGAAAAACAAATTTCACTTAAAAAAGAAAATAAATTAAAGTCTATTCAATTACATAATTTAAGAAAACAAAAATAAAATGGCACAAGAAAATTTTAAAAAACCCTTAATAGTCCAGTCAGGTAAGAGAAAAACTGCTGTAGCAAGAGCAGTTTTATATCCTAAAGGAAATGGAAAAATTTCTATTAATAATAGAAAATATGAAAATCTTGAAACCCTTGATAGATTAAGAATCCTCGAACCTCTTAAAATTGCAGAACATGTTTTAAATAAAATAGATTTTGATGTCAAGATAAATGTTAGAGGTGGAGGAAAAAAAGGACAAATTGATGCTGCGAGACTTGCTCTTGCTAAAGCAATATTAAAATATTCTGGAAATCCTAACCTTGAAAAAGCTTTTACTGATTATGACAGAAACTTATTAGTTGCTGATGTTCGTAGAAAAGAAGCTTATAAACCAGATGATAGTAAAGCAAGAAAGAAGAGACAAACAAGTTATAGATAGGTTCTTAATGTTTTATACATTAAATAATCAGGGAACATATTTTTCATGTTCAATTAATTCTTGTATGGATAAATTAAAGAGATTATTTGCAATAGTATCTGCAACATAAACTACTGCAGGACAAACAGGTCTTTTCATTATGTTTCCTTTATTGTTCTTGGTTTTTTTAATAAAATTGTCAACTACTACTTTTTCTATTCCTGTTGAATCTGTTATTTTATTTCTTAAATCACTTCTTGTGCCACACAATCTTCCATCCACATAACATCTAATTTTATTTAAATCAAGATCTTCTATTAAAATATAATTTTGAATAAGTCTTGGCATCTGTGTCTGGACAACAGTATTTGAACGCATGCAATCGTGATTTAAAACTCTTGTGAAAAAATAATCTCTTCCAGGATAACTCAACCATCTATCGACTCTTGAAATATCTCTTTTATTAGGATATGCATAAACTTTTCCATCTTCTTTATATTGTGAAAAAACAGAAACTATAATGTCTCCTTTTGTATTTTTTGGATCTCCTGTATGATTAGAATCATCTCCTCCAACAATTAATTCCTTAGGTAAAGGAGGTTCAGAAGGACGGGTTACTAAATTGTTTTTATAGATAATATCTTTTTTAGACATACTAAAAATAAAAAAGAGAAGTTTATAAAAAAATATATTCTAAGAAATATATGTTCCAGGATTATGTTTATTTTGATTTTTTTATTCCTAAATTATCTAATTTGTTTTGAACATGATTAAATAATGTTGAAGAGATTATCTTTTGATGTTTTCCTTCATGAATTTGATTGTTGAATTTGACTTTTCCTAAATAAGTGAAATTAGTTAAAATTTTTTTTAAACCATTTACAGAAAGATTGTGTTTTTCTGCAAGTTTTCTTAAACTTAGATTATTATTTAAAAAATCTTCAAAAATCACTTCAACTTCCCTATAATTTTTTGCTGGAACTAGTTTTCCTTGTTCCCAAATATAACCAAAAGGTGCTCTTGACATAATCTCTCCTTGGGATGCTTTTTCTGACATAATTAAAACCTTGTCTTGGATTTTTTTCTTGATATTTTTTCTAAAAGATTCTAATTCTTGTGAAGAAACTTTTTCTCTAGCATATTGGTCAAGTTGTTCTGGATCTGAAGGTGCAAAAGAAAAACAAACTCTACAAAAAGAAAGACCTAATTTTTTTAAATTATCTTCTGATTCATATCCGCATTTTTCGCATTTTGTTTTTTGAGGCATTTTAATTTTTATTCATCTCATCTAAAGGAGATTTTATTTTTTTTAATTCTTCTGTTGAAATATGAGTATAAATCTGAGTTGTACTTAAATCACTATGTCCTAAAAGTTCTTGTATTTTTCTTATATCTGTTCCATTTTCTAATAAGTGAGTAGCAAAACTATGTCTTAAAGTATGCACATGTATTTCTTTTTTTATTCCTGATTTTTTTACTGAATTTTGAACTATTTTTTGTATATTTCTAGAAGAAAGATGTCCTTTTGGTCCTGTAAAAAGATATTCTTGATTAGAGTATTTTTGTAATTCAACTTGTTTTTTTAAATCCTTTAAAAGAAATTCTGGAATATTAAATAACCTGTCTTTTCTTCCTTTTGCCTGACGCACATATCCTATTTTTTCATCAAAATCTAGATTGTCTATTTTTAAATTTATTAATTCAGAAACACGAAATCCACAAGCATAGATTAAAGACAGCATTAATTTTGATTTTTTGTTGTTTGTGCATTCCAGAAGTTTATTTATTTCTTGTTTTGTTAAAACTGTGGGAATTCTGTTTTCTTTTCTTGGTCTTTTGATTTTTATTGTAGGGTCTTTTCCAAGGATAGTTGAATATGCATATTTTATTGCAGATAAAAAAACAATAATTGAACTTGAAGAACTTTTAGAAAGTTTTTCAGACATAAAAAGTTTAATATCGTCATCAGTTATTTCTTCTGGTTCTTTATTTAGATAATTTAATAATTCCTTGTTTGCCCTTGTGTAATTCCTTAGAGTATACTCAGAATTTTTAGATATTTTTAATTCTACTTCAAGTTTCTTAAGAAATTCTTTTGGAGTCATTTTTTATTTTTCTAAAATAGAATTTATTTCTGAGATTACTTGTTTATTGTTTTTAAAAAGAATTGTTTTTAATCCAAGTTTATCTGCAGGTTTTGTGTTCCACTCTCTATTGTCTACAAAAAGTGCTTCATAAGGTTTAATTGATAATTTTTTTAAAGCTAATTTATAAATTTTTTTTGAAGGTTTTCTTGCTTTTATGCTAGAATCACATGAAACAATAACTTTATCAAAATTATTTTTTAATTTTTTTCTTATTAAAACTTCTTGTGATACAGGCCACTGGTCTGAGAGAATTGCAATTTTATAACCTCTTTTTTTAAGATTAACTGCAAACCTCTGTAATTTTTTATTTTGTTTAAAATGATTTTTATAAGATTTTTTATAAATCTTTTCTAATTTTCTTGGAGTTGTTTTTAATCTTCGGGAGAGAATTTTTAATGCTTGTTTTTTAGTTATTTTTCCTTGTATTGCATTGGAATAAGGAGTTTCAATAGCTTCAAAATAAGAATCTAAATCAAATCCTAATATAGAAGAAACATATTTATGGGTGCTCCAAGTTGTTTTGTGGGGAAGGGAAAATTTTTTTCCTAAAACAAGAACTCCTCCAAGATCAAAAATAATTGCTTTTGTTTTTAATTTTCTTGAAATTGTTCTTGAATTTTTTGTTTTTGTTTTTCCTCTTTTTTTATGTTTTTTATAAACCATGTTTTAGATTGTGCGAACATCTTTATAATTGTTTTGGTTTGGACAAATTATTTAAAGAACAAGTTATAGTAATCTATATGGAGAAGATGCTTTCAACATTAATGTCTGAAGAACACAGAAAACTCTTTGAAATATTAGATAAATTTGAACATAATTTAAAAGATATTGGATTGTTTAATACCTTTAAATGGAATCTTAAAAAACATTTTGCTCTTGAAGAGAGAGCTATTTTTGATATTTATAATAAAATCCGTGGAGAAGAGGTTGCTGCAATTTTTGATTTAATGAAAGAGCATGGAGAGATTCTTAATTTAATTAAAGATGTTGAAGACTCTGTTAATAATGAAACTATTAAAAGCATTGAAGAATTAAAATCTGTGTTAGATCGCCATCATAAATTTGAGGATAAAGAATTTTATCCTAAACTCGACGAAGATTTAAATCCAGAACAAAAACAAGAAATAAGGGAAAAAATAGAAGCTTTTATTGAATAATTCTTTAAAAATTAGAAATTAAAAACATATGTACTCTATCACAGAAATTTTTAAAAATCTTTTTTGAAACATAAAAAACATGAAAATTAAAAAAAGAAAAGACAAACTCAGGGAAATAGAAAAAGAGCTTGGAACTGCAGGTTTTAATTGTCTAATAAGAGATGCATACAGAAGTCTAGAAGAATCTTTAAGAGAGTGTATTTTAGATGATCCTCATGTAAGTCCTAGACAAGTCAATACTGAAGCTATTAGATTGTATGATTCAGGTTATGTAGTGTAAATTCAAGAATATTAAAAATAAGTTAAATTAATAAATAAGTTTTTTTTAGATATCTTATGTTATATGAAATTTTAATGGCTATAATTCAGGCAGTAACAGAATTTCTTCCAATTTCTTCTAGTGGGCATTTGGCTTTAGTAGGAAATTTAATATCTTCTTCTGATTTATTCTTAATTACTTTTTTACATTTTGCGTCACTTCTTGCTGTTTTTGTTTTTTGCAGAAGAGAAATTATTGATTTGTTAAAATTCAAAAAAGAATCAAAACAAATGTGGGCTTTTTTGATTATTGCTACAATTCCTGCTGTTATTGTGGGTATTTTGTTAAAACCTTTAATTGAAGATTCTCTGAAAAGCTTTTTGTTCTTGGGAATCTCTTTTGTTTTTACAGGCCTTATTCTTTTGTCTACTAAAAAATTTGATTTAAAGAAAAAAGAAAACAAGAAATTAAACTTAGCAAATTCTCTAAAAATTGGTTTACTTCAATGTCTTGCACTATTTCCTGGAGTTTCTAGAAGTGGAATGGCAATTTCAGGAGGGATTTTTTCAGGATTGTCTAGAGAAAAAGCAGCGAAATTTTCCTTTTTATTATTTATTCCTCTTGCTATTGGTGCAATGATTTTAGAGATTCCTAATTTCAAAGGTTCTTTTGATTATGCTTTATTAATTTCATTTATTCTCTGTTTTATTTTAAGTTTATTGTTTTTAAATTTACTTTATCTTATTGTTAAGAAAGGTTATTTTTGGATTTTTGGTTTTTATTGTTTTGCTCTTGGAATCTTGAGTTTCTTTTTGTATTTCTTTTTATAAAAAAATCGTAATTGGTAACACTTGAGGTTCTACTTAATAATTTCCTGTTTCATAGATACAATAAGTAATAAGAAATTTTAATTCATATAACCAAAGGTTCTTTTGGATAATTGTGCCTTTAAATCCATTATTATTAGAAAATGTTTCTATACCTTGCTATATTTAAGCTCTGAAAATTTTTATGGTTAATTTTTTTCAGGTAAGATATTTAGTTTTATTTTTATAGTTAGTGTTACCAGGTACGAAAAATAGTTAATTATTTAAATTTAAACTCTTCATTAATTGTATGAAATTTGAATTTAAAAAAGAATATCTTGCCTTGTTAGTGTTGATTTTGATATTATTCATATTGTTTCAGCCTATTCAAAATTCAAATCCTAAAACAGAAAAAAATGAATGTGTAAAAGATTCTGATTGTGTTGTTTTCGGAGAAACTGGTACTTGTAATTGTGGGTGTTATAATTCTACTCAAATAAAAGAACTTGAAAAAAACAAAAATAAAGGTTGTTTTTGCCTTCCTCCAAAAAATTGTCAATGTGTTAATAATAAGTGTGTTAGAAAAAATTAGAAGTTTTTTTGTTCTATAAAGAACCTAAGAGAAACTTTTTAATGTTTGTTTTGCTTTGTATTTGATGAAAAAAAGCAAAAATTTATTAGTTTTATTATTGTGTTATGTATTAAATTTTTCTGGTTTTCAAAATTCTTTTGGTCAAGAAAAAACTATAGAAAATATTAAAGAAACAGGAGGGCTTGCACAAGAAATTCTTGAAAGACCCTTATTAAAAGATGAGAATTTTTATGACAAGGTAATAAGAGATAAGAGAGGTTCTTCAGAAGACAAACAAAAAAAATCTATTGAAATAATTTCAGATACACTTACTTTTTATAGAAAACCTCAAAGACAAGAGAAACCAAAATATGCTGAACAAAATTTTTACAAAGAAGTTTTTGGAAGATGGGAAGAAAAAATAAAGAAAGATCCTTTTTGGTTAGAAAGAAATGGTTGGGACAGAAAGAGGCTTCCTTATGAAACCCAGTTATATGAAGCAATTTATGATTCTTCAGTTAAAAGATTTCAATGGTTTTCAAGATTAGATGCAACTTGGAAAGAATTAGATGAAAAAACTACATTAAAATTTGAAAAAAATGTTCCAAAAAGGAAAAATGCTATGAAAACTAGAATCAAACCAAGAGTAGAGTTAAAAGGAAAAAATCTCCAACCTTATATGAGATTTAAATGTAAGAACCTTTATTATGCAGGAGATATTGAAGGAAAATTATCTGGAGAATGCTTTGCAATAGGAAGAAAATTTAATATAAATAATTCTTTTTTAAAACAATCCTTAGATAGGGATTTTTATATTGAATTAGATTTAAATTGGGAGAATAATGAAATAAAAATTTTTAGTGTGTTTGAAGCATCTTATTGGTAGGATGTGGAGAAAAATTTAAAAGGGAAGAAAATTCTTGTTTGAGAATGTTATCATATATTGTATCCTTTTTAGTAATGTTGAATCCTTTTGCATTATTTTTATATCTAAGACCTTTGATGAAAGAATTGGATAATCCCTCATTTGTTAAAGTTGTATTTAAAGCAAGTGTAATTTCTTTTTTTATCTTTCTTGTATTTGTTTTGTCTGGCTCATTTATATTTTCTAATTTATTAAAAGTTGATTTTGAAGCATTTAGAATTTTTGGAGGAGTTATATTATTCTCTATTGCTTTTTTATTTGTTGTTGGAGGTAGAGAGGCTTTTGTTAGATTAAAAGAAGATCTTGATGATACTGCAACAGAAATATCTCTTCCTTTTATGGTTGGGGCAGGAACAATTTCTCTTTCTGTTTTAATGTCCCATGAACTAGGACATTTTAGAGGGTTTGTTTCCCTAGGAATTATCATGTTTCTTAATTTTTTATTTATTATGGGATTAAAAAATTTTAGAGATAAATTAGAATATAAAAAAATAAAAGTTGTTTTTGATAAAAACATGGAAATATTATTGAGGTTGAATGGTTTCTTTTTAGGAACAATTGGGGTGCATATGGTCCTAACTGCAATTAATAATCTTTATTTTTAATTTTTTTATAACTTTTAGAAATTTTAAGGTTTTAAGATTAATTAGGATATTCTAAGGTATTTATTTGAACATTGTATTGAGAGGATGTGAAATACCTAATTGGTGTATTAGATTTAAATATTGGGAATCTTTTAATTTTAGTTGGTGGGAAATATATTCTGCTGTTTTAAATGATTGATATTCTTCTCTTTCCCTAGAGGTTTTTAATTTATTATTATCATTATTATAACTTGCTCCAAGCATATGAGCAGGGTTTCTTAAAGTGTCAAAAGTATAACCTGCAATTCTAAACTCATTCTTGATGTGCTTTAATTGAGTTTCGCATGCTCCTCTTTCTTCAGCATATTCTAAAATTCTTGCAAGCCTGCTATTTGTTTGGGTTTGTTTTTCCATCATAGTAAATTTCAAAAAATGTCTTATAAAGTTTTTGGACATTATTTTTATTTTTTAAGTTTAAGATTATTATAAAAATTAATTTAAAATTGCTTTAAAATTGTTTTAAAAACTGCCTTAAACTTGATTTAGTAGATCAAAAAAGAAAAATTTAATTTATATTCAATAACATTTAAAAGACAAGTTAGCTTGTTTTGATTATGAAAACAAGAATATGCAGAGAATGTAAAAAGGAATTTCAAACAAAAAGTGTGAGAAGGCAATATTGTGATAAATGCAAGAAAAAAAGAGATAAAGAATACCAAGAATTTTTAATGAAAGATTTTGATGATGATAGTTTAGAAGATGCTTGATTTCTATAAATTAGAGAATTATTAATGTAAAGAGCAAGGTTTTTGGTTGGGTGCTGGAAAAGTGTTGGAAAGTTGCTAGTTTTAATTATCTCTTATGAAAATTTCTCCTCAATAATCCTCGAAATTGGCTTTCCGGTTTTCTTTTTTATCTTTTTTAGTTTGTTTATTAATTTTACAGGAAGGGTTAGATAAATTCGTTTTCTTTGAAAAGGCAATTCTCTTGTCTTGTCATAATTTTCTAAAGTATCAAAAAGTTCTTTATTCTCTTTCAAAATTTTGTCTATTTTTTCTTTTTTCATTTTTTGTTTTTTGTTTATTTTCTATTTGTTTTGTGGCTGTTTTTATTCTATCTGCGATTTGTCTTATATTTGTTAAATTTTTCTTGGCTATTGCTACTATTTGATAAAGTAAAATGTCCCTATTTACTCCCTTGTTATTTTCTGATGCAAAGGCTAAAGAGACAAACATTGCAGTTCTTTTATTTCCATCTGAAAAAGGATGATCTACTAAGATTGCTCTTAACAAATGTGCAAGTTTTTTATAAGCCCCTAATTTTTTGTTTTGTTGGATATGAAATGCAAAATCCAAGCTACTTCCACTTCTGAGATTTCCTCCAAATCCAGCATTTATTCTTAATAAATCTTCCTTACTTATTTCCATACGTATAAATACACGTAACTTAATATTTAAATCTTTTGGTTTTATGATTGGAAGAAAAAATAAAGTCTCCTAAATCGGCTTTGCTCGATTTCTGCGAATCGGAGATATTGTTAATATGTAATACAATCTTTTGGTTGGGTGCTGGAAAGTTGATATTCAATAACTTCCTTTAATGTCTTCACTTAATTTTCTTTCTGTTGGATTATATCCTTTTTCTCTCAAAAGTTTAAATATTTCTTTTCTATATTTTATTGTGTGCAACATCTTATGATGGTTTGGACACAAACCAATTAAGTTTTCTTTTGAATTGTTCTTTTTGTCTTGATCTAAATGGTGTAAATCCACTACCTTATCAAATCCACAGATTGCACATTTTTTTGTAATCTTTTTGTAAGTTTCATAATCTAAATTATAATTTTTCATGTGATTCCATGCCTTGTTATTATCTAATCTAAAAACAGTTTGGTAGCATCCTACACACAAACCCTTTGCATGGTGAGGAAGGCTTCTTCCACAACGTTTGCAAATTTTATTTTTTGGCTGCCATTTTAACTTTTTATAACAATTGAAACACATCCCTTTTGCCTGATGTGGCTTAATTTCACCACAGGTTTTGCATTGAATTAATTTATTAACTTTTTTATTTCCAATTTGCATATCAATAGTAGGTACAGACACTTTAAAAACTTTTCGGTACCAAAGATTTAAAAACCTTAAAAACTTTATCTTTTTATGAAAATTCAAAAACAATTATCAAAAAAAAGAAATGGAAAAAATTATTATAAGTATGTTATTGTAATTCCAGAAAAGAATCTTGCTAAGGCAAATTTTAAAGAAAGTGATGAATTAGAAGCATTTTCTGAAACAGGCAAGATTGTTCTTTGTAAAAAATAGAAAATAACTGTCGACTAAGGTGACCTAAGTACAATACCGATAATATATCTTGTGCGTAAGATTTATGCGTAAAATGTGTTTTTTAGGAAATTTAACCAAAATCTCTCGTAGGATTATATCTTCCAGGAGAATCTGCTCTCGGAATATTATTTAAAGGATCCTCTGGATCCAAAGAAGCTAAAATTTCTCTTCCCCTTCTGAGAGAATCTCCTGTTCCCAAAGGTTGGCTTTGTGCACATGTTAATTCTTCTAATTCTTTTCCTATAAAATCTCTTTCGTTTCTTGTTTTTAAACTTCTGCCAATTGCCTTGCCTTCTCTATAAGCAGATATCTTGTATGGTTCTCCTCTAAAATCATAAACCTGGTCTTTTTTTATTTCCATATTATTTTTACAAATTTAAACTATTTAAAGATTTAGATTGTTTATTGCGATGTTTTTAGAATTTTTAAGATATTTTTTCTTTTATTTTAATTTTTTGCGAGATTTGTTCACTAAGGTTACCTAAGTTTATTTTGTTATTATTCTGTTTATTTAAGAGATATGGGAAGTAGAAAAATTATAAAGAATTAATTGTTTTAATAATTCTCAGGACTATCTTTTAAATAATAAGATGCAATGTAGATTAAAATTAATGCTAGAATTGTAATGAAAATTGATGTGAGAATTGTAGAAACATTTGGATTTTCAATTTTTGTTAAGAATTTTACAAAGTTTTGAGAAAGCTCAAAGATTGTTTGTCTCCAAGAAAAAGCAATTGTAAATCCCATTGTAAAAACTAAAAGCATACGAATTTGTCTTCTTAATTCATTTTTGAATCTTTTTCCAACATGAAATACATTTAAAAATTTTCTCTTTATCTTGCTCATGATTTTTTTAAATGCTTGGAGTTTATTAATATTTCCTTTAATTTTTTGTGGGGATTATTTTGTTCTAAGTATCTTATTTTGAGTGTCTTGTTTTGGGTTTTTTGTTTTGGGTTTTTGTGCACTTAGGTTAACTTAGTTTATACATAAAATAGATTATTAGTTTTTTTATTTGATTTTTTAAGATAAACAGGGTGTTTAAACAGGGTTTATCGACGATAAATTTTTTATAATTTTAAATAATAAACAGCTGTTTAAGATTAATTTAAAGGTGTTTGTTTCCTTGTTTGAGTGTTTAAGGGTGTTTAAACAGGCTGTTTATAGTAAATTTTTTGAATAAACAGCTGTTTTTTCCATAAGAAATGAGGTTCTTCGACACATTTTTTTAGTAGTAGGTTTTGTTTTATCGTCGAAGAAAAAATAATTTTTATCGAGGGTAGAAAGGTTTTTAAAGGTTATTTATATAAATAATAATATAATGTTTGGGTTATTCAAAAGAAAAAAAGAGGTTGAACAGCTGAAAGAAGATACTCGAAAGGGTTTTGATTATGTAAAAAAAGATGTTTCTTCATTAACTGGTTGGATTAAACACCTTGAATCTGAAAGAAAATTTCAAGAAAATGAGATAGAGGATGTTAAAAAAGTTTTATCGTCAATAAAAGAAGAGATAGAAGGAATAAAAAACGTTCTTTCTTTTATTGGAGAGACAAAAACAAACAGGGCGTTTAAAACACCTCAACAGGTGTTTAATAAACAAACAGCTGTTTATGGTGTGCAAACAGGTGTGCAAACAGCTGTTCAAACACCTAATTTAGAAGATTTTTCAATAACTGAAAAAGCAATTTTATGGGTATTGATGAATACAGACATGAAGCTTAGTTATGATGATCTTGCAGCAATGCTTGGAAAAGAGAGATCAACTATAAGAGGTCAAATAAATAGAATAAAACAAAAAAATCAAGCTTTAGTTCAAGAGCAAATAGAGAAAAATGGGAAAAAAAGAGTGTATATACCTGAAGATATGCGTGAAAAACTACTAAAAAAACAAAAAGTGAGAGTTAAAAATGAAAAAAAGAGTAAAAAAAGTAAAAAATCAGAAAAAAATAAAGAATAAATCCCAAAAGTGAGAGTTAGAAACTAAAAAAATAATCTGAATTTATAAAAAAAGAGAGAATAAATAAAAAAAGAAAAAATTAAAAGAGTAAACCTCAAAAAGTGAGAGAAAACAAGTTAAAAAAGTTTATAAAAAACTAAAAAAAGTGAGTTATTTTAAAGATGTCAATTCAAAAAATCAAAGAAAAAATAGGGAAAACAAAAAGTAAGAGCCAAGAATAAGAAAAAATTAGAATAAATAAGGGGCAGATAAAGGAAAAAATAGGGAAAAATAAAGAAAGAATAAAAAAGACAATTAGATTATCTTTTTTATTGAAAGTAGTTTTACTTATTCGTTAGAGAGAATAACTTATAATATTAAAAAGAGATTAGATTTCTCTTAATTTTAAAAGTGTTTCTAAGGAAGCTATTTTTTTAAAATTGTTTGATATTGAGAGAAATATTGCCTTATTATTTAATTTTTGTTTAAAGATTGGAACACCTTTTTTTATTAATCTTCCGACATAATCTCGAATAGAACTTTCACTTAAATTAAGTTTGTCTGCAATCTCTCTGTAATTTGTTCCTTGTTCTTCTCTATTTTCTGATTCCTGATCTAATTGATATAGTGTCGAAAAAACAAGCATTTCCTGATCTGTGAGACGCTTAAATTTTAAGCGTAATTCTTTTTTTATGCTATCTAAAGATTCAAGTAATTCAGAAGCATTGTCTACTTGATTGAAAGATGAAGTTTCATCTACTGAATTTTGAGATGAATTGTAATCTTGTTTAGGTAATCTTGTTTCAGGATTATGCGAACTATTTTGAGTGTTTTTTATGTGTCTGTCTGTCTGTCTGTCTGTCTGTCTGTCTGTTGGAACCCCTCCATTTCCTGTGGAAAAGTCTTGATTTTGGTCATTTAAGGGCTTAATATGGCAATTATGTGTCGAAGTGTCTGTTGGATAAGGGTTTGTCTGTTGTCTGTCTGTTGGAGTAATCTCTTGATGTGTCTGATTGTTTATCTGTTGTCTGTCTGTTATATTGCTCTCTTGAGATGTCTGATTATGTGTTTGAGAGTATGTTGGATTCTCTAAATTTTTTTCTAGAAGATTTGAATCACAATTTTTTTGGTTTTTTTTAATTTGTGTGTTTTGAAGATTTTGTTGGTTAAATGAATTTTCAGAGATTTTTTTTACAATTTCACAAATCTCAATCATGAATTCTCTATTTGATTTTAATTCTTTTTGAAGATTAAAAATTTCCTTTTTGATGTTTAAAATATCCTCTTTCACTCTTAAAAAAGAATCTTTTATTTGATCCATATAGAATTTAAATATTCAAAGTATAAAAAGATTAAGGTAGTGTAAGATATATTTTGTTATAGGTTTTGTTATATGTTTTTATATGCTTGATATGTTTTTTTGGTTAATGTCCATCTTGATCTTCTCTTATAATCCACTCCTTTAGGGTTTTTTTTGACTTCTGTTATTAATTTCTTATTCTTAAGTTCAATTAAAAGTTTTTTTACATATTCTTCATCTCTTGCAATTTCTTCTGCAATATGAGAAGTAAAGATTAATTTTGGAAAAGACTCATAAAGAACAAGTAAGATTTGTTCTAAAATCTTTTCTTTTTTTTTGTCTGAGATTTTCATATTAAGTTAAAAAAATAAGATTATATAAATATTATCTTATTTAATAAAAATGTCTTTTTGATTTGAATTTTGGAGTAATTAAGAAAGGTACTTAAGATTCTCTATTTGGTTGTATTATCTATATAATCTAAGCGAGAAAATAAAAAATAAAAAAATATCTTATTTTGATTTTAATTGTTATTTTAGAGAAAAGTATGTGAAAAGATATTTCAGGGATATTGGATTAAGAATATTGGGTTGATATTATTAAAGTGATGCTATTGTTTTTTGGGTTTTTGTTGTTCTTTTTTCACACCAGGAAGAGGTAAATGATAAGGCAATTTAACTTCTTCTTCTAAATTTAAAGCTTTAACATTTGATTTTTTAATAATCACATTTATTAAAGACATCTGAACATCTTCAGGTAATTTTTTGCTTTTCCATTGTTCTAATATTTCTTTTCCTTTTTTAGAATCAACAATTACAAGTAAATTTCCTTTAAATTCAACTTTAGCTATATCTTCTTTATAATTAATTGTATAATCAAAACTTACATCTAAAAGTTGTTCATTTTTTTTAACAGCTTCTGATTTTAAATCTTCAATATTAAGAATCTTTATATTTGTATCTATCTGAGCTTTTTCTAATTCATTAGATTTTTTTTCTATTGCAATTTTTGTAAAGTGAAATCCTGCGAGTCTCATTTTATATAAATTATTGTTCAAAAGTGTTTTTAAAGTTTATTGTGATAGAATAGAACTAATTTAAGAATAATTTTTCAATTTTAATGTTTTAAATAGAATCATGATTGTTGTATTGTAAATTCTTCTTTATTAATCTCTTATTGTTATTACTCTTGCTTATTATTAGTATTATTATTGATTGGTGTTATTGTTAGTATTATTTTTACTACCTTTTTATGATTGAACATCTGGATAAGGAAAGTTCTTCTGACCTCGAAACTTGAGTGGAACCTCACAAGCTCGAACTGGAAGAAGAAATTGGAAAAAATCTGGTTTTCACAAAGAAAATTTGCGTAAGCAAAAAGATTTTGCTCTTTATCCTCTGTTCAGCAATTTTTGATTTATCAAAAACACGAGCGGAGCAAGAAGCGACATCGTGGGTAAAAATTTATTTTAGGGAAAAAACTATTTTGAACTATTTTTCTTGTCTTTGGATATCCCAATTAAATTAAGAATAATTGGAATAAGCATAATTGAAAATCCAGTTATTCCAATTGCTTGATAAAAATGCCACGCAACAATAGGATATCCTAACAAAAACAATCCTGCCACACTTCCTGCAACAAAACATTCAAAGGTTTCAGGAGTGAATACTTGGGTATTATATTTCTTATGACTATAAGTTCCGACAAAATGAGCATAGTGAACTCCTCCAAATATTCCTAAAAAAAATCTTTTGAAAAAATTATCTTTTTTCTTGGCAGGATTGTAAGGGGTGTTTTTCTTATATTTTATAAATTCATATCTATAGATAAAAATATCAAAAATAATGTAAATCCCATAAATAATGTGATAAATTTGGACCATCTTGAATCAAATAAGAAAAACTTGTTTATAAAATTAATGAAAAATCACAACTATCTAGGGTGGTAAAATCAATTTTATTTCTCTTTTGTAGGAGAACTTAAATTAAATCTTCTTCAGAAACAATAACAAAATCACCAATAGCAATTATAGCACTATAAGGAATAAGAATATCATTTGTAGGAGTTTTTTCTAAATTAAGATTTTTTGTATAAGGAGTAGTGTCTTTTATAACTATATTGATTAATTCACCTGAAGATGTTTCAAAAGTTATATCTTTAACAAAACCAAGTCTTTTACCTTCTTTTGTTACAACCATCTTACTTAATAATTTGCTAAATGGGTTTTTATCTTGCATGTACAAACCAAATTTCTTTTGTTTATAAAGATTTCTGTATAAAAGAACATGCTTTTTTTATTTTAATGTAATATATTTATTTCAAGTTAATTTAATATAAATCAATAAGGAGTTAATGAGATTAATATGAGCTTATATAAGTTAATATGGAATAACAAAAGGTTTAGAGTAGTTAATATAAGATAATAGAAGGTTAATAATGGGTTGATAAGGATTGGAGGGATTAATAAAATTTAATATGGAAAAATAGAAAATTAATGAGGATTAATATAAGGGGGTACAGATGGGCATGAATTAATATAGGTTATGTTTAGTTGAATAATATTAACCAAATACAAAAAATAAGGGATTTAGGAGATTCAAGAGTTTCAAGGGATTTAAAAAATTGATAAAGAAAATTAAGAATACTGTCACCCTATGGTTTCTTATGGAAAACATTTATAAATAAAATTTATTATTTATTATTTATTATTTATTTATAAAAATTTATATTATATAGTATATATATTAATAGATAAAGAAATATATTATTATTATTATTATTATTATTATTATTATTATTATACTATTACTACTACTTTATTAATTATTATTATTATTATTGATTATTATACTATTACTACTACTTTATTAATTATTATATACAAGGCATTCTTTACTTTCTTTAATTTCCATAGGAAATTGAGGTGTATTTCTTTTTTAGTAGTCATAATCTTTTAAATACTTTTAATTTTTTCTTCCAACGATAATTTGATTTATTATAATCTTTCCATAGGAAATTATGGTGTAGGTTATTTGAGAAAGATAAATAAAAATAAATAATGAAAATAAGCAAGAATAAATAAAATCAAATAAAAATAAATAAAATCAAATAAAAATAAACAAAAACAAATAAAGAAAAACAAATAAACAAAATCAAATAAAAATAGAGAATAAAAATAAGTAAAAATAAATAAAAATAAACAATAAAAACAAAAGATAAGTTAATAAAAAAATCTGTTAATAATTAAAAAAATTCATAAATTATCAAAATATATAAAAAAATAGAATATGGAACAAAAAAAAGAAACTTTTAATTTAGATAAGATATTTGATAGTGTAGACAAGGAAGGTATTTTTAAAAATAAAGAAATTTTACAAATTAGACATCAACCTGGAGAAATTTTATATAGAGATGAACAAATTAACCAAATTGCTTCAATTTTAGCACCAAGTCTAAGAGGAGAGAGACCAAGTAATTTGTTTTTATATGGAAAAACTGGAACTGGTAAAACTTTGAGCATACATTATGTTAGAGATGAACTTTTGAAAAGATCTAAAAAAAATGATACTCATAAATTAAGAATAGAATATTTGAATTGTAAATTAAGAAAAGTTTCAGATACAGAATATAGGATATTGGCTTCTTTAATTAAGAAAGTTGGAGGAAATGTTCCAAGTACAGGATTACCTACTGAAGCAATTTATAGTAAATTTATTGATTTAATAGATAATCAAAAACAATTGATTATTCTTGTTTTAGATGAGATAGATCAAACTATTAAAAAAATTTCTGATGATTTTCTTTATAATTTAACAAGATTAAATTCTGAATTAAGTAAAACTCAAATTTGTGTTGTGGGAATTTCCAATGATTTAACTTTTTTAGATAGTATTGATGCAAGAGTTAGAAGTAGTTTAAGTGAAGAAGAGATAGTTTTTGCTCCGTATAATGCTCTTCAATTGCAGAAAATTTTACAATCAAGAGCAAATGAGGCTTTTAGAGAAAATACTCTTGAAGAAGGAGTCATTGCCAAGTGTGCAGCTTTTGCAGCTAGGGAACATGGGGATGCACGTAGAGCTTTAGATTTATTAAGAGTTGCTGGAGAATTAGCAGAAAGAGAAGGAAGTTCAAAAATTAAGTTAGAGAATATTGATAATGCAAACAATAAAATAGAAAAAGATAAAATTCTCGATGTGATTAAAACAGAACCCAAACAATTTCAATTAGTTTTGCATTCTATTATCTCTTTATGTGAAAAAAAAGAAAGAGAATCTGCAAAAGGAAAAGAAAATCCTGTTTTTACAGGAGATGTTTATAATTTTTATCAAGACATTTGTTCAAGATATGGCCAGGATGTTTTAACTCAAAGAAGAGTTAGTGATATTATTCAAGAATTTGATATGTTAGGTATTCTTAATGTAAGAGTTATTTCAAAAGGAAGAGGAGGAAGAACAAGAGAGATTAGATTAGCTATTTCAAGACAGATTATCTCAAAAGCTAAAGAGATTATAAGTGAAAGTTTAAGTTAAAATTTTGGGCAGTTTAAGCTCAGTAAAAGAAAATGGAAAATAAGGAATTTATACAGTTTTGTTTAGAAAGAAATTTATTACTTGACAAGGAGATTTTAGAAATATTTAAAGGAATTGATTTAGAAACAAAAAAGAATCTTTTATTGTGTATTGAAAGAAATCTTTCTTCAAGATTAATTAATAAAAAAACTTTAGTAGAGAACCAAAATCAAATAAAGAATTTTCTTGCAAATAAATTAAAAGGTCTTGATTTAAATGAATTGAAAAATTTTGATAAACTTTTTTTAGAATTAAATCTTAGTTTTGATGAATTATGTTTAAATAAATCCCAGAAATACAATGATTCAAACAAGGAAGAACAAGATTCTTCTAAAAATAAAAAAGAATCTCTTCAGGAACAAGAAAATAAAAAGCAAGAGGATTTTAATTCCAAGGAGTTTTTTAAACAAGGAAAGGTTAAATTAACTTTTTTACCTAAATATGAAGGAAAATCTTTTGGAGTAAAAGATTTTGTAAATCATTTTAAATCAAGATACGATTTTTTAAAAAAAGCACTGCAAGAACATGCTGAATTAAATGATTTAATTTCTCTTGATAAAATTTCATTAGATAGGAGAAATTTTTCAGTTATTGGAATTGTTTCTGATAAAAGGATTACAAAAAATAATAATATTCTTTTTGAAATTGAAGATAGCACAGGAAAAATAAAGGTTTTAATTAACAATAATAAAAAAGAACTTTATGATAAGGCATTGGATATTCCTCTTGATGGAGTAATAGGATTTAAAGGAAGTGGAAATAAAGAGATTATGTTTTGTAATGATTTAGTATTTCCTGATTCTACATTACCAGAAAGAAAATTATTTCCTAAAGAAAAAGAAGAGGAATGTGCTATTTTTATTGGAGATCTCCATTTTGGAAGTAAAAAATTCATGAAAAACCAATTTGAGAAATTTATAGATTATTTAAATACAGGCGATAAAGAAGTTAGGAAAATTAAATATCTTTTTATTGTTGGAGATGTTGTAACTGGAGTAGGAAATTATCCAGACCAGGAATATGATTTAGAAATACCAAACTTAGAAGAACAATTTTCACAATTTGCAGGTTATTTAAGTCAATTAAGGAAAGATATAAAGATAATTATTTCTCCAGGAAATCATGACGGAGTTAGGTTAATGGAACCTCAACCTTTATTAAATGAAAAATATGCTTGGCCTCTTTATAATTTAGAAAATGTAATTTTAACAACAAATCCTGCAAGAGTTAATATTGCAAGTGATAAGGAAAAAGGTTTTGGGGGGTTTGAAGTTCTTACTTATCATGGATTTTCTTTTCCTTTTTATGCCAACAATATCTGGAGTTTAATTAAAGTTGATGCTATGAATAAACCAGAAACCATAATGAAGTATTTATTAAAAAATCGACATCTTGCTCCAGAACATACTTCTACTCAATACGTTCCTTCTGAAGAAGATGGATTAATTATAAAAAAAATTCCTGATATTTTTGTTTCTGCACACACACATAAGTCTGGAATTACTTATTATAATAACATTCTTTTGATTTCAGTATCTACATGGGAAGAGATGACTCCTTATCAGGAAAAATTTGGAAACAAACCAGATCATTGTAAAGTTCCTTTAGTAAATTTAAAGACAAGAGAGGTAAAAATCTTGGATTTTGAATAAAATGAAAAATAAAAAAACAAATAAAATAGAAAAAGAAATTACAAAAAACAAATTTTGTTTTGAAGAGAATGCAAATCTTGTTCAAGATAAAAATAAAGGAAAAAGAAATCAAGGATTAAGGATTGGAATTGATATAGACGAGGTTGTTTGTGAATTAGTAAGAGGTTATTTAAATTATGTAGAAAAATCAAGAGGGATAAAAAAGACTTATGAAGAAGTTTTTTGTTATAATCTTTGGGAAGTTTTGGATGTCTCTAAAAAAGATGCTTATGATTTAATGAAAGGTTATTGTAATACAAAAGAATTTGATAATATTGGAATGGTGGAGGGTGCGATTGAAAATATTCAAAAATTGGCAGATAAATTTGAAATATTTTTTATAACTGCTAGACCTGAATATATTATGGATAAAACAAAGAAATTTATTAAAGATAATTTTGGAGAATTTGGAAAAGTCTTATTTTCTTCAGAAGCACATGGAGGAGATAAAGAAAAACAAGACCTTTGTTTAGAAAATAATATTGGTTTGTTAGTTGAAGATCATGGAGAGCACTCTTTAAAATATACTGATAAAGGAATTAGAGTTTTACTTTTAGATAAACCTTGGAATTCAGGAGTAGAACATGCGAATATTACTAGAGTTTATAATTGGAAAGAAATTTATAATAAGATTATGGAGATAAAAAATGCCGTTAAATAAAAAAACACAAGAATATTTTGATAATCTTCAGAAAGAAGTAAAGAAAGTTTATGATGTTGCTGAGCAAGCAAAATCTAAAGGATTGGATCCTGTTGAAAAAGTTGAGATTCCCCTTGCTACAAATATGGCTGAAAAAGTTGAAGGTTTAATTTCTACTATTTATCCTCAATTAAAAAATTCAGGAGTTGTAAAGAGAATTCTAGAACTAGAGAATCAATATGGAAAATTAGATCCTACTGTTGTTTTTAAAATTTCTGAAGATGTTGCAAAACAGAAATTTTGCCAGTTCTCATCTTTAATAGAAGCGATAGATGCTGGAATTAGGGTTGCTTTTGCTTATCAAACTATTGCTGTTGTAGCAAGTCCCTTGGAAGGGTATACTGGTTTAAAATTAGGAAAAACAAAAGAGGGAAAAGAATATTTTAAAGCTTATTTTTCTGGACCTATTAGAAGTGCTGGAACTACTGCAAGTTGTATTGTTCTTATGGTTATTGATTATCTTCGTGAATTATTTGGATATGCTAAATATGATCCTGATGAAAATGAAATTAAGAGATATATTACTGAGAATTATGATTATCATGAAAGAGTCACAAATCTTCAGTATCTTCCATTAAAAGAGGAAATTGAATTTCTTGCTAAAAATTTACCTATTCAAATTGCAGGAGAACCTACAGAAAAAAGAGAAGTGAGTAATTATAAAAATTTAGAAAGAGTTGATACAAATAATATTAGAGGAGGAATGTGTTTGATTTTTTCTGAAGGTCTTGCTCAAAAAGCTGCAAAAGGATTCAGATTATTAAAAAAAGCAAAGAGCAATGGAATTGAAAGTTCAGGATGGGATTTTCTAGAAGAGTATCTTGAATTACATGAAAAATTAACAAAAGCAGAAAGCAAAGAGGAAGGAGGAAAAAAAGAAGTCCCCACTTATATAAAAGATTTAGTTGCAGGAAGGCCTGTTTATGGGCATCCTTCTAGGAGTGGAAGTTTTAGATTTAGATATGGAAGAGCAAGGAATTCAGGATTTAGTGCTTCTTCAGTTCATCCTGCAACAATGGCTGTTACAAATAATTTTTTAGCAACAGGAACACAATTAAAAATAGAAAAACCAACAAAAGGAACTGCTGTAACTCCATGTGATTCTATTGATGGTCCAATAGTAAAATTAGTAGATGGAAGTGTTAAAAAATTAAAAGATTTTACAGAAGCAAAAAGGATTTCTGAAAATATAAAAGAAATAATTTATATTGGAGATTTTCTTATGCCTTTTTCTGATGTGGTTAATAGAAATGCTGATTTACTTAAACCAGGATATGTAGAAGAATGGTGGAGTTTAGAATTAAGCAAAAAAAATTCTGAATTAAATAAAGACCCTTATGAAATTGATTTAGATGATGCTATAAAATTAAGTGAAAAATATCAAATTCCATTACATCCAGAATATATTTTTTATTGGAATCAACTTTCTAATGAACAATTTTCTAATTTAATTGATTGGCTTTTACAAGGAAAATATGAAGACAAGATTATTTTGCCTTTTACTAAAGATTATAGGGATAAATTTGAAAAAGGAAAAAGAGCTTTAGAAATACTTGGAATTGAACACAAGGTTTCTATTGAAAATGTAGTTTTACCTGAAATAATAAGTAAGGCATTTTTCATTAATTTAGGAGTAACTATTGAAAATATCAAAGATAAACAAGGGTTTTTAATTTCTGATGTTTTGGATAAATCTAAATTTGAATTAAAAAAAGAAAATGTTTTAGATATTATTAATGAAAATTCGAAATTTGTCATAAAAGACAAGGCAGGTGATTTTATTGGAGCAAGAATGGGAAGACCTGAAAAAGCTAAATTAAGAAAATTGCAAGGAAGTCCGAATATTTTGTTTCCTGTGGGAAATGAAGGAGGTAGATTAAGAAGTGTTCTAGATGCTGTCAATGTAGGTTATGTAAAAAGTTCTTGGCCTATTTTTTATTGTGAGAAATGTGGAAAAGAGAGTATTTTTCCTAGATGTGGAAAATGTCATGAAAAATGCAAGAGCCAGTATTATTTTTATGAATCAAAAAAGAAATCTTTTTCTGAGAATGTAGAAGGAAAAAAAGGCAGGTCTTATGCTTTTGATTCTTTTGATATTTCAAGTGAATTTCAAAATGCCTTGAAAAATTTAAATATGAAAAATGGAGAAATTCCTGAATTAATCAAAGGAGTTAGAGGAATGAGTTCTGGAAGCAAGATTCCTGAAAAACTTGAAAAGGGTATTTTAAGAGCAAAGTATAATTTACAAGTCAATAAAGATGGAACAATAAGATTTGATGGAACAGAATTACCTATAACACATTTTAAACCAAGAGAGATTTTTACAGACATTGAAACTTTAAAAAAATTAGGATATTCAAAGGACATTTATGGAAAACCTCTTGAAAATGAAGACCAAATTTTAGAATTAATGCCTCATGATGTTTTGCTTCCTTGTCCTTCAGATACTCCTGATGAAAAGGCAGATGATGTTTTTTTTAATATCTCAAAATTTGTTGATGAAGAATTGGAAAAATTCTATAAATTAAAAAAGTTTCATAATTTAAAAGACAAAAAAGGACTTGCAGGTCAATTAGGTGTTTTTATGGCTCCTCATAATTGTGCAGGAGTTATTTGTAGGTTTATTGGAATAAGCAAGAACCAGGCAGTGAATGCAAGCCCGTACATGCATGCTGCTGTTAGGAGAGATTGCTTTGGATATGACACCTACATTCCATTAAAAAAAGATGGAAAATGGAGTATAAAAAAGATTGGAGATGTGGTAGAAGAACTAAATCCTTCTAATGTTGTTGACAATTTTGAAACAAAGGAGGTTAAGGTTAATAATTTTAAGTCAATAGGATTTGATAACAAAATTTCTACTACCAGGATTAATAATTTTACTAAACATAAAAAAAATCAAATGTATGAGATAAAAACCTCTCTTGGAAAGAAAATTACTATAACTGAAAACCACAAATTTTTAATCAATGGAAAAAAAAGAAGAGCCAGTAATTTGAAGATAGGAGATGAAATTCCTCTTCCTTACAAGATTGATATTCCTGCCAAGGACAACAAAACTGTGAATCTTTTAGAAGTTCTTGATAATAAAAATATAATGATTAGGAATGTGAGAAAAATTATTCAAAAAATTGATACTTTTACTTTATTTAAAATTTTACGAAAATTAAATATCTCTAAAAAACAATTTATGAATTTTAAATCAAGAGATAGTTTTCCTGCAGATTTTATTTTAAGTTTAAGTAAAAAAATTCAAAAAGAAATATCTTCTAAAGGAAAAATAAGCTATAAAAGAGACAGAATTTCTCTTCCTATAATAATTCCTTTAAAAAAAGATCTTTTAGAGGTCATTGGATTATATCTTGCTGAGGGCTATTCAAGGAGAATTGTTTCTCAAAAGGGTTTAAATCAAGTTTATATTGCAGCAGAAAAAAAAGAAATTCGAAAACTCATCACAAAAGTTTTTAAAAAATATTTTGAATTAAAACCCACAGAAAATAAAAAAGATAGAGTTACTTTTTCTTCTAGAGTATTATATGAATTTTTTATACATTTTCTAAAAATAGGTTCAAGGGCAAGAGAAAAAAGAATTCCTTCTTTGTTTTTAGATTTACCAAAAGAAAAATTATCTGCTTTATTAAGGGGTTATTTTGAAGGAGATGGCTCTGTTAGTTTAACAGATAAAAGGGTTTGTTGTGATAGTGTAAGTGAAGGGCTTTTGCATGACCTTGAATTTTGTCTTGGAAGATTTGGAATTTTTGTGAAAAGATACGAGTATGTAAAAAAACCTGGGCCAAAATTAAAGGATTTTTATTTAAGAAAGAAAAGAGATATCCCAAAATTTAAAATAACTAAACTCATTATTGGCAGTAATTTTATTTTGAATTTCAATCAAATTGGTTTTTTAAGTTTAGAAAAAAAGAAAAAACTATCTTTTCACAATTCAACTAAACATTTGGGGATGAGAATAAAAAAAGACAATAATTTTGTATATGATCCAATTGTTGAAATAAAAGATATGGGAAAAAAAGAAAGTTATTGTTTAAATGTTGAAAACAAAAACCATCTTGTTGTTGCTAATTCTATTTTAAGTTTTCAATGTGATGGAGATGAGGCTGCAATTATGTTATTAAGTGATGTTTTGTTAAATTTTTCCAAGGAATTTTTACCTAGCCATAGAGGAGGAACTCAAGATGCTCCATTGGTTTTAAATTCTAAAATTGATGCTGGTGAAGTTGATGACCAGATACTTGATTTAGAAGTAACTCCCGAAGGAAAATATCCTCTTGAACTTTATGAATTAGCTGAACAAAGAAAACATTCCTCTGAAATTAAAGGTATCACAGATATTTCTAGTTTATTAAAACAAAATAAAGATCCTTTTATAAATTTAGGTTTTACTCATTGTTCAAGTGATATAAATAAAGGAGTAAATTGTTCTTCATACAAGACTCTTGCTACAATGGCAGAAAAAGTTGAAAAACAAATGGGGCTTGTTGAAAAATTAAGAGGTGCAGATGTATCTGATACTGCAAGGCTTGTTATTGAAAGACACTTTATTAGAGATATGAAGGGTAATTTAAGAAGTTTTTCCCAACAGAATTTTAGATGCGTTAAATGTAATGAAATT
>CAYWQI010000007.1:0-25801 GCA_964460535.1 Candidatus Woesearchaeota archaeon | reverse complement strand
AATAGGAAAAAACTTATAAACTTTGATTTGTTTAATTAATTGTTCTGATAAAATGTTTAGAAGTAAAAATAAATGTAATAATTGTAATAGAAAGCTTAAGGGAGAGTATGAATTCTGCCCGTATTGTGGAATTTCTTTGAAAAAAAGAAAAGATAGTAAAAAAGAATGGGGTTTATTAGGAAAAAATGATTCAATAAATTCTGAAGAACCAGAATTAAAAATTCCCAAGGGATTTAATTTTGTTATAAATAGTTTAATGAAAAATTTAGAAAAGCAGATTCGTAAAACTGAGAAAGAAATACAAAAAGAAAAAAATTTAGATAATTCAGAAAAACAATTTAAGGGAAATAAAAAGGGTGTAAGAATAGATTTTTCAAATTCAGGAACAAAAGGCCCGGAAGTAAAAATTCAGAGTTTTGGCATTCCCAAGGAACTTATTGAAAAAAATCTTCAATCTTTAGGAATTGTACCAGGAAATTTGAAAAATCAAAAACAAAAAAAGGTTTTTAAAAGAAAATTAGCTAAATCAAAAATGTTTTCTATTGATAAACAAAAAAAGTTTTCTAAAATGAAAAAGAAAACTCCTGAAACCAATATTAAAAGATTAGGAGATAGTGTAATCTATGAATTTTCTGTTCCAGGTGTTAAAAACAAGGATGATGTTTCAGTTATTAAATTAGAAGAGAGTATTGAAATCAAGGTAATTGGAAAAGAGGTTGCATATTCTAAAGTATTGAATGTTAATTTTCCTATTTTGAGTTATGATTTAGATAAAAAATCTGAAACTCTGAAATTAGAATTAGGTGCTGAATAATTGTTTTTAAAATTAAGAGATTATTTTTTAAGATATTATTGATTTTAATTAATAGTTTTTAAGTATATAATATATTGCAGATTATTAAGTTATTTTTTCTAGAGTCACAAAACTTATAAATGAATTAATCTCTAATTTTTAATATGAGGCTGTAGCTCAGTCTGGCCAGAGCACTGCATTCTGTTGTGGTGTAAAAGCTACTCAGAAGGTGATTCTGATAAGACAAGATAGGAAAATAACCTTTCTTGAATTTGGACAGGCAGGGGTCCACGGTTCAAATCCGTGCAGCCTCATATTTATGTTTCAATAACCTTTAAAAACCCATTTTCTTAATTCTAATCATGGCAAAAGGAATGTATTATTATTTAAGACAAGCATGGAAAAAACCAGATAAAGTTACTTTGAGAAAGAGAATGGTTGATTGGAGAAAATCAAATTCTGTAGTTAAAGTTGAAAAACCATTAAGAATTGACAGAGCAAGAACATTAGGATATAAGGCAAAAAAAGGTTTTGTGGTTGCAAGAGTTAAAGTTAAGAGAGGAGGACACAAAAAACCTAGACCAAACAAAGGAAGAAGAAGTAAGAGATTAACAAATAGATTAAGTCTAAAAATGTCTTACAAGTGGATTGTTGAACAAAGAGCTGCAAAGCATTTTAAAAATTTAGAAGTTTTGAATTCATATAAATTAGGACAAGATGGAATTAATTATTTTTATGAAGTAATTCTAGTTGATCCTCAAAAACAAGAAATAAAAAAAGACAAGAATATTAATTGGATTGGAAAATCTGGGAATAAAAGAAGAGTTTATCGTGGATTGACTTCAGCTGGAAAAAAATCCAGAGGTTTAAGAAGCAAACACCCTCAAAACAAGTCTAGGCCTTCAGTAAGAGCTGGAAAAAGAAGAGGAAAATAGATTAATAAGATACTTTTAATCATTAGTTATGCTTTCATATTTTAAGTATTCTTTGAAGTTTAAAATCTGCATATCTTGAACTGAAAATTGTTTTTTGATTTCTTTTATTAATTCAAGGAGTTTTTCTTTACTTTGAACTTCAACAAAGAGAGGAATTGTTTTTGGAAAGAAATGTAGCTCCTGAAAATTTTACAAGACTAGAGACAATAGATTCTGGCTTTGATGGAAAAAAATATTCTCCATTAGCAACTTACAACAGAACAAATCATTTATTTAAAATTGGAACAATTAGAATTCCTTATTTTGAAAGATTTGAATTAGATGATACAAGATAAACTGTTTTCAATACCTCTCAATAACATCTAAAAGATAAGAGTAAGATTTATCTGTTTGTTCTAACATAAATTGAAAGTATTGTTTTTCTTTTCCATCTCGTGCTTTATCAATAGAATTAAAATAAGCTTCTTTGTTTTGTTTGTAAACAATTATGGGAGGATATCCTGAACTTTTTAGAATCTTATTCATAATCATTCTACCTGTCCTACCATTTCCATCTAAAAAAGGATGAATTGATTCATATCTAAGATGAAATTCAAATGCGAGAATTAAGGGATGAATCTTGTTTTTATTTTTTCTGTACCAATTTAAAAGTTCTTTCAAATCCCCTTCTACATCTTTTGGTTTACTTGTTAAAGAATTTCCAACAATATTTGCCTCTTTTTTAAAACCTTTAGGGTATTTTTGATTATTTTCTCTACTAAGATTTTCAGTTAATATATGATATAATCTTTTTATTGATATTAGATTAAATTTAAAAGAATTTTCAAGATATTTGTAAGCCCTTATAGAGTTTTTAACTTCTAGAACTTCATTTCTGTTAGAATATCTGGTTTCTCCTTTCTCAAGTATTTCTCTTACTCTCTCGGGGGGAATTTTGGAGCCTTCTATGTTGTTTGAATTAAATATAAATTCTTTTGCAAATTCGAGATTTATTTCTGTAAAGCATTTTTTACCTTCAATTAAATTATTTATTCTAATTGATTTTTCTTCTATTCTTTTAGGTAGGTGTTCATTATGTGATATCTTATCTTTTATAGAATCTATAAATTTTAATTTAAATTTAAGTTCATCCTTAGTAATTTCTGCAAGATTGTCTAAAATAAATTTTTCCTTGTTAGAGAGAGAGTGTTCTGTGCCAAGATATTTTTTTATTACTAGTTCTTTTTCCATAAATTTAATCTTTTTTACAAAATAAAGATTTTTCTTTCCTTTAATATTTCTTTTTTCAATATAACTCATGGTGTTTATAGTAGATTAGGGTTTAAAAACCTTACGTTCTAGGTCACATAGAAAAATACTCTTTATCTAGTATAATTTATAATATTCTTACCTTTTAGGTCACATAGAGGGGGATTTTCCTTACTCTTTAGGTCACATATAATTAGTTAATTAATAAAGAAGAGTTATAATCAAGATGAAGCTTTTTCTTTAGCAGCTTTTGCTTTCATTTTTGATTCTTTTTCTTTTTGTTTGATTTTTTCTTCTAAATCTAGTTTATCAATTAATTCTTTGTAACGATTTCTAATTGTTACTTCTGTAATTCCTGCAATATCTGCAACTTCTCTTTGTGTTTTCTTTTCATCATTCATCAAAGCAGCTACATAGAGTGCTGCTGCAGCAATTCCTGCTGGACCTCTTCCAGAAGTAAGTTCAACCTTGTTTGCTTGATTTAAAACTTTAATTGCCTCGTTTTGTGTTTTTGGACTTAGTTTAAGAACAGATGAAAACCTTGAAACATAATCTTTTGGACTTGATTGTTTTACTTTAATTCCTAGTTTTCTTATTATAAATCTATAAGTTCTACCTATTTCTTTTCTTTCAACATCTGAAGCAGTAGCCATTTCATCCAATGTTCTTGGAATATTATAAGAACGACACGCAGCATATAAACAAGCAGCAATTACAGATTCCATTGAACGTCCTCTAACTAAACCACGTTGAAGAACATAATTATAAATTCTTGAAGCTTCATCTTTTACAACATTTGGAAGATTTAAATAAGATGCAATAACCCTCAATTCAGCCATAGCAAGTCTTAAATTTCTTTCAATACTTGTTGAAACTCTTTCTTGCCATTTTTTTAATCTTAGAAATTTACGTGTTTGTCCTGATTCTAGCCTATAAATATCTGAAACTTCTCCTATATTTGTGGTAAGCCCTTTATCAAACTTTTGCATAGAAATTGGAGCTCCTCCACGTCCTTGTTTTTCATTTTTATTAAATTTTCCTGCAGGATCCATTCCAGAATCAACCATTTTTTCTTCTACAACTAATCCACAATCATTACAAATTAATTCTCCAAGATGAGCATCATGAGTAAGATTAACACTGCCGCATTCAGGACATTTTTGTATATTTTTTGACATTTTTTAAAAAGAGTTATTATTTTTTATTAAACGTAACATTTATAAAGAGACACCCTTTTTAAATGTTTTGGTATGTGTTGTTTTTTTATAAGAGTGAAATTTTTCTTTTTTAAGTATACAAATTTTTATAAATGCCTTATTTTTGTTAATTTAGTAAGATAAAATGAAAGGAATATTAATATTATTGGATGGTCTAGGTGATTTACCTAATAAATCATTAAATGGAAAAACTCCTCTAGAAGTTGCTAAAACACCTAATATGGATTTTTTTGCTGCTCGTGGAAAACAAGGGTGGATGATACCTGTTAAACCAGGATTTGTTCCAGAATCAGATGAAGCAATAGTAAGTATTTTTGGAAACAAACAGATTGCTTCAACTAGAGGGCAACTTGAGGCTTCTGGAGCAGGTATTAAAACAAAAAGAGGGGACTTGGCTTTAAGAGTTAATTTTGCTACTATTGATTCTATAGAAGAGGGAAATATTGTAGATAGAAGAGTTGGAAGAACTTTAACTACAAAAGAAGCTAAAATACTTGAAAGAGATTTAAATAAATCAGTTAAAATGCCTTTTGAATTTGAATTTAAATCAACTGTTCAACACAGAGGAGCCCTTGTTTTTAAAGGAGGTTTTTCTGATAATATAACAGGTAATGATGTAACTTATGAAAAAGGCAAATCTCATAATATAGATAAAATTTCTTATTGTAAACCACAAGATGATGATGAAAATTCTCAATATAGTGCAAATGTTGTAAATGAATTTTTAGAAAAAGCTTTTGAAATATTGGATAAGCATCCTATAAATAAATCTAGAAAGAAAAAAGGAATGATGCCTGCAAATTATCTTTTAGTTAGAGGTGCAGGAGTTGAGGTTCCTAAATTAAAAAAATATTCTAAATGGATGTCTGTTTCTTATATGCCTTTGGAGGTTGGTTTTTCAAAATTATGTGGAATGAGAGTTTTTGATTTTCCTTATCCTGTATTAAAAGAAATGGATTCTTATAAAAATTTATATAAGGGATTAAATAAAGCATGTAAATTTTCAATAAAAACTTTGAAAAAAAATCATAAAAAATTTAGTTATGCTTATGTTCATTTAAAAGAAACTGATGTTCCTGGACATGACAATAAACCACATGAAAAAGTTAAGATGATTGAATATATAGATAAAACTTTGTTCAAGTTTTTAAGGAATTTTTGTCCTTTAAGAAATATAAGATTGGTAGTTACAGCAGACCATTCTACTCCTTGTAAATTAAAAGACCATAGTGCAGACCCTGTTCCTGTTTTGCATTATCCTGCAGAAACAGGAGTTAAACCTGAAACTGACAAACATTTTTCTGAAAAAGAATCTAGAGTAGGAAGTTTAGGAAAAATTAATGGAAAAGATTTTATAAAGAAGATTGGTTTTAATAGATAACATAATTTTTAGAACAATAATAATTAAAAACTCTTATTTCTCTTTTTTTGTATAAAATGATAACTTATAATGAAATATACGAAGCAGATAAAAACCTCCTGCGGGTTTTTAGAATCCAGCAACCAAAGCAATTTTTTATTTGCCTCTTAGGAAATTGCAAAGCTACTTCAAATATAAGGAGTAACACAAAATGATAACTTATAATGAAATATACGAAGCAGCTAGAAAAGAGAGATATAGTGAGCAATTACAAGTTTTGCCAAAAAATTTTTTAGAAGAAGTTGCTAATTATTTGTCTGAAAAAAGAAAAGTTGCTTCAAAAAATGATGATTTATTTTCTGGATTAGATATGAAATCCAAAAAACAAATTGAGAATGCTCAAACTCTTTTTAGAGAATTGATATTAAGGAGAAGAAGGAAAATTCTTGATCTTGTGTTAATATCAACTGAAACTAGTTCTTCTACTCAAGATGTTAAAAACATGTTAGATTCTGAAAAAGATTTGTTTAATGAAATTATTGGCTCTATTAAAAATACAGATGAGAAAATAACTCAGGAATTAAAAGGAATCTCTAAGAAGAATAATTTGCAAAAAATTAGATTTAGGGAAGATGTTGAAGAATTTGTTGGACTTGAAGGAGAGTCTATTGGCCCCTTTAAAAAAGAACAAATTACAGAAATGCCTAAAGAAATCTCTAAAATCTTGATTGATTCTAATAAAGCTGAGATTGTTGAGTAAATAATTTTTATGAATTTGAATATTAATTTAAATCTTGTCTAGTAATACTTTTTAATAAAGAGATTTTTTTCATAGATTTAAGGAAGTTTAATTAATGTGTTCTGGAGTTTTTTTGAATAATTGTGTTTTTTACATGGTTTTTTATTTTTTTATTAGAAATCTAAAACCAAAAGATTTAAATAGTTTAATGAATATGTATTCATAACTAAATTAAACAAATTTAATAAATAGGAGGAAAAAATGCCACAAGGAGACAGAACAGGTCCAAATGGAGAAGGAGCAATGACTGGAAGAAGGCAAGGTTTTTGTGTTGGAAACAATAGACCTGGATGTTTTGAATCTGGAGTAGGATTTAGAGGAGGAGGAAGATTCAGAGCTTTGAATAGGGGAGCTGGAAGAGGATTCAGGAGAGGTTTTGGATTTAATAATCTTTCAAATCTAGAAAACCAACAAGTTCAGCCACAAGTAATTACAGAAAAACAAGAAAAGCAAATGCTTGAACAAGATCTTGAAGACCTTAAAGAAGAAATGCAGTCTATTGAAAAAAGATTAAAGGAAATTCAATCTTTAAAAGATAAAAAACAATAGGTTTTTAATTTCTTTTTATCTTGTTTTATTTAAATAAAATGAACCTAAAGTTTTTTATTTCAGTTTTAGCAGTATTTGCAAATTTGTTACTTGCAGTTGGAAAAATTCTAGTTGGAATTTTTAGTAATTCTGTAGCAATTATTGCAGAGGGAATTAATTCAGGAACAGATGTTATTGCTTCTAGTCTGAGTTTTATAGGTATTAAAGTTGCTGAAAAACCTGCAGATAAAGGACATCCTTATGGTCATGAAAAAGCAGAAGTAATATCTGGGTTATTAATAACTATTATTATTCTTTTATCTGGTTTATGGATTATTTATAGTGCAATTAAAAGTTTTTTTATTCCATCATTAGTTGAAATAGGAATTCTTGCTTTTGTGGTTATGGGAATTTCAGCAGGAGTAAATGGAATAATGTCTCAATTAAAAATATTTTTTGGAAAAAAATATGATTCTGTAAGTTTAGTTTCAGATGGAATTCATTCTAGAATTGATTTGCTTGTATCATTAGGAGTGTTTTTAGGTTTATTTTTTGTTAATTATTATTCTCATGCTGATTCTATTTTAGCTTTATTAGTTGGTTTATATATATTAAAAGAATCTTTTTATTTAGGAAAAGAAACAACAGATTCATTATTAGGTGCAAGTGCAGGACAAGGATTAGAAAATAAAATTAAAGAAGTTTGTAGAAAAAATAATATTGAGGTAGAGAGTATAAAAACACAAAAGTTCGGAAACAAGGTTTTTGCTGAATTATTGATTAAATTGCCTTCAAGACTTAAAGTAGAAGAAGCTGAAAAAGTTAGAAAGAATTTGCAAGATAAATTACTTGAAGAAATATCTGAATTAAAATATTTATCAATTCAAATACAAAGTCATGATGTTTCTACAGGTTATTTCAAGTCTGCTTTGGGTTTATCAAGAGGTGTTGGATGGAAAAAAAGATTTAGAAGTAATAAAAATAAATCAAAAGAAGGAACAGGTCCTGGAGGTTATTGTGTTTGTCCTAATTCTGATTGCAATTACAAGATTAAACATAAACTCGGAGTTCCTTGCAAGGAAATGAAGTGTCCAAATCATGATATTAATTTAATAAGGGAGAATAAAAAATAAAATGTCTAGACCTAGATTAAGAAGAAGAATAAGATTTAGAGCAAATACTACTTATTTTAAACCTGCAGGAATTCCTATGAGAAATCTAGAACAAGAAATTTTAAATTCAGATGAAATTGAAGCAATTCGTTTAATTGACCATGATGAAATTGAACAAAAAAAGGCTTGCAAGAAAATGGGAATCTCACAACCTACTCTTTCTAGACTTTTAAAGTCAGGCAGAAAAAAGATTTCTCAAGCATTGATTCATGGAAAATCAATAAAAATTATTGAAAATAGAGATTAAATAAAATGGAAAATAAATTTATGAATTCAATTATTAAAGCAGGTAAAAGCTTATGGAAAGTGTTTCCAATGATTTTAGGAACAATTCTTTTAATTAGTTTAATTTTTGTTCTTATTCCAGATTCTTTTTATACAAGTTTTTTTAGAGATAATTTATTATTAAATTCAATTATAGGTAGTTTAATTGGAAGTGTGAGTGTTGGAAATCCTGTTACAAGTTATCTTTTTGGAGGAGAAATGTTAGAAAAAGGAATAAGTTTGATTGCAGTTACAGCATTTATAGTTTCATGGGTTACTGTAGGAATAATCCAACTTCCAGCAGAATCAACAATTTTAGGAAAAAAATTTGCTATTTTAAGGAATATTAGTTCTTTTATTTTAGCTATTGTTGTTGCAATAATTACAGTTTTAATAATGAATTTAATTTCAGGAATTTAAATGAAAGAAAAAATAAAATCAATATCTGCAAGCGAGTATTTTTTAGTTAGTATGTTTTTTATTTATCTTGTTTTATATTTTTTTAATCCTGGTCAATTTTTTTTAAGTTTGAAATTTTTTTATAATCTTTTATTAAAAGTTATTCCTATTTTTATTTTGGTTTTTGTATTAATGTCTTTAGTTAATTATTTTATAACTCCTCAATTTATAATGAAACATCTTGGTGAGAGAGGAATCAAAAAATGGTTTTTTGTTATTATTGGAGGAATTTTATCAACAGGCCCAATTTATATGTGGTATCCTTTACTTGCTGATTTAAAAGAAAAAGGATTAACTTATGGTTTAATTGCTTGTTTTTTATATAATCGGGCAATTAAAATTCCTTTAATTCCTTTAATGATTTTATATTTCTCATGGATTTATGTTTTTGTTTTATTATGGGTTATGGTCTTTGTTTCTGTAATTCAGGGAATTTTAATGGATAAATTAATGAAAGGAGGAATAAAAAATGAAAATTGCTATAGCTTCTGAAACAAAAGACAAAGATTCAGATATTAGTTTAAAAGGAGGAAGAGCAAGTTTTTATTTAATTTTTCAAGATGAGAAATTAATTGAGATTTGGAAAAATCCTTTTTCTGTAGGAGGTGGTGGAGCTGGTTGGTCTGTTGCATATGCTCTTGCAAATAAGAATGTTGAAAAAGTAATTGCTGGAAAAATTGGAGGAAATATGCTGACTGCATTAGAACAAAAAGGAATTTTGTTTGAAGAAAAAAATGGAAAGATTTTTGATATTTTTGAATAAATATTAAATTATTTTTTGTGAAACAAGTTCAGCAAATTTTTCAAAGCTTCTATTGTATGTTTTTTCTATATTTTCAGGAAAACAACACGCAGGAAGTTCTCTATTTTGAAGATGGGATTTTAAACACTCACAACATACTCCTTTTTTTTCACAAGGATAAGTGCAATTACAATTTTTTTTATTTTCAGATTTTTTACATTCCATATGATTTTAAATTAGTTTTAGAATAAAAATGTTTGGGTTTAGTTAAATTTATTAACTTCTTTTTTAGTTTAATCTTATGAAGAGTTTATTTAGAATATTTACAGGAATTATATTAATTTTAATAGGTATTGTTTTTTTGTTTATTCCAGTTATTGGTTGGATTTATGGAGTAATTATTTTAGTTCTTGGAATTATAATTTTATTTAATAAAAAAGAAGATGAAATTGAGGAAAGAAAAGATTTAATTAAAAGTAAAAAACACAAGATGAAAGGGGGTTCTAAATAAATATTAAAATGACAGAATTAATAATTACAACAGGAAATGAAATTCCTGGAAAAACAATTAAGAAAGTTTTAGGAGTTGTTAGAGGAAATACTGTAAGAGCAAGAAATATAGGAAGAGATATTGGAGCTGGTTTGAAAAGCATTGTTGGTGGAGAAATTAAAACATATTCAGATATGACAACTTCTGCAAGAGACGAGGCTTTTAATAGAATGGTTAACCAAGCTGTTGATTTAGGAGCAGATGCAATTATTGGGATTAGATTTGGAACTTCAATGGTTATGCAAAATGCTTCTGAGATGCTTGCTTTTGGAACTGCTGTTAAGTTGAGTTGAACAAAAGCAAGCTACAGAAATTAAAAATTTCTGTCTCCTCACTTCAAGTATGAAGTTGCGGATTTTGGAACTGCTGTTAAGTTGAGTTGAACAAAAGCAAGCTACAGAAATTAAAAATTTCTGTCTCCTCACTTCAAGTATGAAGTTGCGGATTTTGGAACTGCTGTTAAGTTGAGTTGAATTCCAAGAAAATAAAAAAGCCTGCAGAGGGAAATTCGGATTATGAAGTTTTATCCTCAAAAATCTGTCGAACCCCCGACCTATTGCTTACAAGGCAATTGCTCTAGCCACTGAGCTACGCAGGCCTCCTAAGAGGTACAGGCTAATTATTAATAATCCATTGGCTTTAAAAGTTTTGTCCTTTTAATCTTAAGGGCAATTTATTGTCAAATCTTATATAATAAAATGGAATATCTTTAGTATAATTAATTTATTCTTATTTTTCTTTAAAAGATTTGTTGTTTTATATTTCTTCTAGAATTATTTAGATTTTTTCTTTGTTGTTTTTTTCTTTTTTGAAGTTGTTTTCTTTTTTGATTCAGTTTTTGGTTTTGTTTTTCTTTCAAGTGGGAATTCTTGTTCTGGATTTTCAGATTCAGATTTTGTTTCACTTGTAGTTTTTATGTTTTCTTGGATTTTTTTATCTAACACTTCTTCTTTTTTCTCTTCTTTTTCTGAGTTTTCTAAATCTTGTTTTTTTGGTTTTTCTTCTGAACTTAATTCTTTTTCAACTTTTATTATTCTAATTTCACATAATGAAAGAGGATAAATCTTTTTTAATTTTAAACTTAAATCTTTTTGCAAAATTCCTTTTAAAATATTTTCAAACACTTTTTCTTTTGGCATGTTCTTTACATATTTTTCAAGTTCATTCTTGCAAGCATTTCTTAAAGCTTTTCTTACAGCTCTTGGAACTTTTCTTCTTGTAATTAAAAAAGGTTTTAGTCTTATTTGAGCATCTTTACAATTTGTTGAAAAACTATCTTCAACATAATTTGAACTTTTTCTTATCATTCTTTTTATAAAAAAAGGAAGAACTTGAAATTGTCTTGGGCTTGTTGTTAATAATTCAGAATTATCTTGTTTTTTTATTTGAACTTGAAGTAAAGAACCTTTTCCTTTTAAAATTCTTGTTAAATCATATTTTATTAATTTACCTTCTAGTTCTTCTGGAGCAAATGCTAAAACTTGAGTTTCTTTTCTAATTAAAGGTATTTCAACTTTGAAAAATCTTTTTTTCTTTTTTTGTATTGCCATTTTTATTCTTGTTGTTGTTTTCCTGTTCTTTTATTTCTTCTTGATTTTCTGTAATGTGATTTTTTACAAGTATTACAAGTATACATCATGTTTGGCTTTTTAGTTGTTTTTGCTTTTCTTTTAAATGCAGATACTGCAGGTTTACTATATCTTCCTTTATTTCCTATACCTCTGTTTAATCCTCTTTTTCTTGAACGTTGTTTTGAACCTCTTGTCATAGAACCTCTTTTTGCACCTGTGCTAACTAGTTTTATTTTATGTTCTGTTTTTTTCTTACAATAAGGACAGTATCTATTTGTTTTTTTTGGAATTTTAACCATGTTATTTGTTGAAAGAAAGGGTTTATAAAGTTTTTTGTATATATGGTTGCGTAGTTACTCCAATGACCATTAAAAATAGATACCAATGACCATTAAAAATAGATACCAATGACCATTAAAAATAGATACCAATAATCATCAAAATAAATACAAATTAGTATAAGTAATGAATACTAAGGATTATAAAAAATAAATATTAATAAACATAAAAATAAATAATCAAGAGATATTTTAAAATGCCAAGAATAAAATTTAATAAAGGACAGCAAAGGAAATTTCTTAAAGAAGTTTTAATAAAAATAGATTGTCCTTCACTTAGAAGTTTAAAACAAAGAGGATTTGATATTCCTTATGGAACTTTGAAGAATTATTTTAATGAAAATAGATTGTTACCTAGAGAATTTTTTGAGAATTTGTGTTCTATTTCAAGTATAAATAAAAAAGATTTGAAATTTGAGATTTTAAGTAATAATTGGGGTCAGATTGTTGGAGGAAAAATAAAAAGGAAAAAAGTAAATAAAAAGGAAAATGCAAAAAATAAATAAATTGTAAAAAAATAAAAATTAAAAATAAAAAGTAAAAAAAATAAAAATTAAAAAAATAAATAAATTGTAAAAATAATAAATCAAAAATAAAAAGTAAAATGCAAAAAACAATAAATATTATAAATTCTTTTTTCCTTAATATTTTTAATATTTAAGGTCCTGTGGTCTAATGGTTATGACGTATCCTTGACGAGTTCAAGATTTAGGTTTTGATTTCCTGAAAAATTGTTCGCAAAATGGATGAGATTGCAGTTCAATTCTGCGCAGGACCATAAAATTTTGTAACCAAAATATACTCTTTTCAATAATTTCTTGTTTCATAAATTTAATAGGTAATAAGAAATTTTAATTGATATAACCAAGGTTTCTTTTGGATAATTATGCCTTTAAATCCATTATCATTATTGTTATTATTAGAAAATATTCCTATAACTTGCAATATTTAAGCTCTGAAAATTTTGTATGATTAATCTTTTCTTTTTAAATTTTAAGAGTATATTTGATTTTATTTTTGCAGGTAGTGTTGTTAGATTGATTATGAAAAGGTTTTTATACTTATTAATTATTTTTATAATATGGAAAAAAAGAGTTTGATGTTTGGAGGTTTTGTAGTGTATGTTTTATTTGGAATTTATTTATTAAATCTTCCTTTAGGTTTTTTTGATATTCCAGGAAATTTAGAAGAATATGAAGAATGGATTTTCCTTATCTCTGGAATTCTTCTTTTTATTGGAGGAATCAATTTTTTGAGAATTGGTTTAAGAAAAGCAAGGATTTCTAAAGCTAAAAAAGAGTAGTTTTGTTCGCAATAAACTTTAAATAAGACATTTTCTTAATTTTATTAATGATAAAAAGTGATAAAAGAGGAAATTTTTTAAACAGAAATTTCTATTCAAATAAATATGGGCAAGTGACTATTTTTGTGATTATTGCAATTATTATTGTTGCTGGAGTTGGTGCTTATTTTGTTTTTAGAGGAAGTTTATCTCAAGAAGAAATTCCTGTAGAAATGCAACCAATTTATGAAAAATTTCTTTCATGTATAGAAGAAGAAACAAAAACAGGAATTAATCTTTTAGAATCACAAGGAGGATATATTTATACAAATGAAATTGATTTTGAATCTGGAAGTAAATTCAGTCCTTTTTCTTCACATTTAAATTTTTTAGGAAATCCAATTCCTTATTGGTATTATATTTCAGGAAATAATCTTCAAAGAGAAAATGTTCCTTCAATTTCTGATATGGAAAAAGATTTAGAAAAATATCTTCAAGAAAGTATTGGGAATTGCAATTTTGATAATTTTCATGAAAAAGGATTTCAAATAATACAAGATGTTGAAAATTTCCAAGTAAATGCAGATATAAAAGAAGACAAGGTTTTGATTGATGCAAATCTTGGATTACAGATTTCCAGAGGAGAGGAAAGGATTTTAGTTAAAAATCATGAGGTTTTTATAAATAGTAAATTAGGAAAACTTTATTCTGATGCTATGGAAATTTATGAATATGAACAAGATACTTTATTTTTAGAAAATTATGGAGTTGATTTTTTAAGAACTTATGCTCCTGTAGATGGTGTTGAAATAGATTGTAGTCCCAAGACCTGGAATGCTGAAGAGATTTTTGATGATTTAGAAGAAGCAATAGAAAGTAATACTATTGCATTAAGAAATTCTGAGGGAAATTATGAATTGAAAAATAAGTATAGTAAATATTTTGTTGTGGATATTCCTGTGGATAGTGAAGTTAGATTCTTAAATTCTAGAAATTGGCCAAGTTCCTTTTCTGTTAGTCCAAGTAAAGGACCTTTGTTAATTGCAGAACCAGTTGGAAATTCACAAGGATTAGGTATTCTAGGATTTTGTTATGTGCCTTATCATTTTGTTTATGATATGAAGTATCCTGTTTTAGTTCAGGTTTATGAATATTCAGATTTAGGAATGGAGATTTTTCAATTTCCTCTTGCTGTTGTTATTGATGGAAATATGCCAAGAGAATCTTTGGATGCATCTGCAGTTCAAGGAAGTGGAGAAATTGAGAATTTTTGTCAATACAATAATTCGCAAGTCCAGGTAAATGTGAATGATGAAAGTTTAAATCCTGTGGATTCAGCAGAAATTTTTTATGAATGTTCTGGAACAGATTGTTATATTGGAAAAACAGATTCTAGTGGAGAATTAAATATTGGATTTCCTGATTGTGTGAATGGAAGGATTGTTGCAAGAGCTCCAGGTTATGAAGAATCAGAAGAGATTTTTTCAAGTGTTGATGGTGGAGAAATTGAGTTAAGATTAAATAAAGAATATTCTTTGGATGTTGATTTAAGTTTTTCAGGAAGTGAAAAACCAGGAAATTCTATAATAAGTTTTAATAAAGAGGATTCTGGAAGTAAGACAATAATTTATCCTGAACAAACTAGAGTTAATCTTAGTGAAGGACAATATACTATTGAAGTAATGTCATACAGGGATTCAAGCCTGGTTTTAGAAGGTCAGACATATGAACAATGTGTTGAAGTTCCTAGAGAAGGTATTGGAAGTTTAATGGGTTTAACAAAAGAAGAATGTTATGATGTTGAAATTCCTAAAACTGAGATTAGTAATGCTCTTGCTGGAGGAGGAACACAAAATTATTATATGCTTGAATCTGATTTAGAAAAAGGAAAAATAAATATTAGAGCAAAAAAATTACCAATACCAGTAAATTTAGAACAACTTCAGGAAAATTATGATTCATATGAAAGCCAGGGATTAGGAGTAAGTTTTGGATAAAATGAAAGGAGGATTAAAACAAGAGATATAAAATGAAAAAACAAACAAAAAAGAAACTAGATGCAATTCTTTGGATATTAGGAATTATTGCTTTGGTTTTATTGATTTATGGAATTATCAATATGTTATTATAAACTCAAATAAAAATGGAAGAAGAATTATTAACCTGGTTTGGAAATAATTTAATTAAAAAAGAATAAAATGAAAAAAACAAAAAATATTAAAAGCAAGTTTAAGAGTAAGTTTTCTGCAATCTTAATTATATTTTTATTAGTGATCCCTATATTGTTGTTTTCACTTGTTGAAATAAGTGCAACATGGACAAGAAATAGTCCTCAGATTGACCAATATGTTTATGGTTCTTCTTCAGAAAGTTTAGAGTTTAATGACCAAACTTGCCAAGAAGGAACTGATTTTGTTTTGCAATTAGCTCCTTTTGGATGTGAACCTGCTGTTATTAGAACAGATTTATTAGAAGAGCAGAATGTTCCTATTTTTTGTAAGGTTGCAGCAACTAAAATAAATCCTTTAATAGAAGTTGAAGCAATTGAAAGTATTAGTTTTTCAAGGAATTATCCTTCTGAAGTTTCAGGTGTTGGTTTTCATCCTGCTAAATCTGCTTTAGGAATTGAAGGAGATCAAGGAAGTCTTAATAGTCCTGTTTTAGAAAATATTGGTTATGCAGTAATTGTTCTTAAACAGCAGAGGAATTCTTCTGATTTAAAGAATTGCCAGTCTCAAGGAAGTCTTGGAGGAGATATTTGTTATGTTCAAGGAAATTTATCAGCAAGAATAAGATATGATATTAAAAATGCTTATGGAATTGGAAGAAGAGAATTTTATTTACCTCAAATAACAAACAATGATTTTAAAGAGAATTTTAATCAATATAGTTTTTGGCAAGGCCGTGGTTTTCTGAAAGCAGATTATGTGGATGTTGATGGAGCAAAAATTTCTATTTATGGTGATGAAAATTTAAATAATAGAATTTCAAGTGTAACATTAAAAGAAGGAGAAACTTCAAATAATATTCATCTTCCAGGATTTTATTGTCTTGCTGGATTAAAAGTAAAATTAAATGATTTAGTTAATCCTGATACTCGTGCTATTCTTAAGGTTAATTCTGATGATGTAATGGTTGGAGATGGAGAAAAGTTTGTTAATAATTTATGTAGAATTACAAATATAGAAAAATCTGGTTTAATTCAAAAAGTAGAAGTAAGATGTAATACTGAAGATAGAGAAGATAGGAGTTTTAGTTTAGAAGTAATGCCCAAGGTTTCATTAGATGTTAATGATAGGGGAAAAGATGATTATGGAATTGGAGAAAAAATTATTGAAAATTGGTATTTAGGATTTATTGGAACTTTAGAAAAAACTGGGGATTCTAAAGATTTATATGTTAGATTAGTTAATATTGAAAATTCTAATGAGGAAAAATTAAGTGAAGAACAAATTAGAGATATTTCTAAATTAGATAAAAGTGCAAACAAGGATTCTGAAATTTCTGAAATTGAAGGAGGATATGTTGATGGGATTAAATTAGAAAATGATAATTTTAAATTGATTAAATATGATGAGGAAGAAAGTGTTTCTGTTTCAGAAACAAACATAAAATTAAATGGTTTTGGTGAAACTCAGAATAGTTGGAATACAGAAAGTTTTGCTGAAAGTACTGGAGATTCTAATGATGTTGGAGAAATGAAAGATAATTATGAAAAAGCAATTTCAGATTATAAATCAATTATAAATAATTATGGTAATGCAATTCAAGGAGATTCAGAGAGTGGAGAAAAATACGGTGTTGTTTCTTATCAAGAAATGATTAAACTTGCTTCTTATTTAGAACAAAATAAAGATGCTTTGAAATTTTGTGAAGATTTTAAATCTAAATATCCTCAGAGTTATGATAAATATATTGGTTCAAATTCAGAAAAATGTCAAGGAAGTTATTTATCTTCAAATGCAGGAGTTAATTCTAAAGTTATTGTGATTAATGGAGGAGCTAAGAAGATTTCTCTTCAAGGAATTGAAGAACCTAGTTTTAAAGAATATGGTGCAGTTATTCAGATTAGAAAAACTGGAGAAAAAACTATTACAGAGAAGAATTTAGAAAAAGGAGAAATTGCTTATATTGGAGAGGGAAATGATTTTATTAAATTAGAAAATATTATTGATGAAGAGGGAGTTAGATTAAAGGTTGAATTGTCTTCTGCAGAAGAAGATGAGGACAAAAGAGTTGTTACTGGAATTAAAACTTTAAAATTAAATGAACCAGAAAGTTTTGATAGTGATTATAGTTTTATGTTAAAGAAAATAAATTTGCAAAAACAAGCTTCTGTTTCTTTAATACCTAATATTGAGAATACTTATTCAGAAGCTGAATTTCCATTTAAAGTAGGTATTGAAAAAAGAGCAATTCAATTAACACCTGAGAAAACACTTGATAAGATTGAAGGTTTGAATGACACAATAAATGAATGGAAAGAAAAATCTGAAACTCTTGGAAAGGTTGTTGAAGGATTAAAAGGTGCGTGTATTGCAATGCAAGGAATTTTAACAATGAAGAATTTTTTAGGAAATCTTGGAGGTCAAGGAATTGCTCGTAAAGAGATTATGAGAGGAGAAGGAGGAATAAGAGACTTGTGTCAAAAAGCTTTGAAAGAAAAAGATGCTTTTCCAGAACAAGATAAAATTTATTCAAGCATGGATGAGTGTTATTCAGAACAAAGTGATTTAATTGACAAAGCTGTAAAAGAAAGAACTAAAAAACAAAAAGATGTAGAGAGTATTATTAAGGATATTCAAGACAATGAGGATATAACAAGCAAGGATTTTCTTGGAAAAAGAAGAGTTGATGATGATAAGTTAGTTGTTGAAATGTTAGGAGATTCAGATATACAAAGAAAAATTAAAAAATTAGAATCAATTGGAGATAAGAATAAAAAAATTGAAATTGATGGTGAAGAAGTTGAAGTTTCAAAAATACTTGATTCTTTGAAAGAAGAAAATAAAGATTATATTTCTCCTACTGAATTAAGAGATTTAATGATTGCTTCAGAAAATCTTGAATCTGAAAATTTTGTTCAAGGAAATATGGCTGAAGAAACATCAAAATCAATTTTAGGAGATTTTTGGATTAATGTTGAGAATCATGAGAAATTATTAAAAGAACAAGAAAAAGCAGAAAAAGAAGACCTTGAGGGAATTGGAATTAATGTTCATAAAAGTGAATTAACTAGAGAAGTAAATTATAATGGTTATGAAAAAACAGGTGGTTTTTCAAAGGGGGATGGTGAAGATAAAATTCCTGTAACTAAATATGTTGTTAATAAAAAAACTTATTATCTTGAATTAGAAAGAACTTCTAATAATAGAAATCAATTTGTTGTTGATAAAGTTTTTACAAAAGATAATGGAGGTTATAGTGAAGTTGATAATGATATAGGGTGGTCAAATAATTTAGTTTTTAATAGATATGATGATAAATCATACAATAATCCATTTAAAGCAAGTTATGGAGAATCAGAAGTTAGAGTGAGATATTTTGAAACTGCTCCTTATGCTGAAATGCCTGCTATGGTTCCTTTTGATACTGAGAATGGTTGGTATGTTGCTTCTAAACAAACTCTTGGTATTGGAACAAGTATTAAGAGTTATGATGAAAGTGGAAGAGCAAATAGTTTTTGGTTATGTAATGTTGGTTCTAATGGAAGAGAAGAATTTCCTAAAACAGGACATGGAGATGATATTTGTCAGCAAATGAATTCTTTTACTCCTTCAACAAGTTTGTCTTTTGCAGGTTTAGATGAAAGAGAAACAAAAAAACTTGTAGAGTGTGCTCAAGAAGCTATTCAAGAAGCTGCTCAACAACATGGAAATGATAGAGTGAGTATTAGTACTCGTTGTGGAAGAGTTTCTATGGAAGCAGGAGACCCTGCAGTTAATACTCCTGAAATTGAATGTGTTGATGTCATGTCTCCTAAAGATTGTAAATTATTATTTAATGTTTGTGACCCTGTTCTTTGTCCTTCAAGTAGATGTGATTTAGGAGGAAGATATCCTGTTAGAGATGTAATTCAATCTGGAATTGTAGGAAGTTTATTTTTATGTTTACCTAATTTTGTTGGTTTTGGAGGAGAGAATTTTGTTCCAGTTTGTTTAACTGGAGTTAAAGCAGGAATTGATGGTTTATTAAGTATTTTTGAAAATTATAGAGATTGTCTTCAAACTAGTTTAGAAACAGGAAGTCAGGTAGCAATTTGCGATGAGATTCATAGTATTTATCTTTGTGATTTTTTATGGCAACAAGGATTACCTATAATGGACATGGTTATTCCAAGTGTTCTTGGAGCAATGGCAGGAGAGAATGTTAAAGGAGGAGGAGAATATTTAGGTGTTGCTAATGCATGGGATACTGCTAAAAAATCTATAGATTATTTTACTCAATATTATGGAGCAAATTCTTACAAAGCATTTAAAGCAAGAACAACTCAAGATGTTGCTAAAGATGCTGTTTGTGGAGTTTTTATGTCAGGAGTTTATCCTTCTGGAGGAGATTTATTAGATAGTTTAACAGCAGCAGATTCTCCAAGTCAGTTTCACGGAAGATTTGATGAAATTCCTTTTACAGATAGAACTGTTCCTCCAACTTCACAATACAAAGTGTTTTATCATATTTATGCTGGAGATGACCAAAAAGCAAGTTATTCTGTTTATTTAAAAGGAACAGAAGATAGTTCTTATTATAAAGATACTGGAGCAGGATATACAAGAACAGTTGCTTCAGGTTATATAGCTCCTGGAGATTATGCTTCTGAAACAGAAGATTTCACAGCTCCTGCAGGTTATAAAGAAATGTGTATAAGAGTTAATTCACAAGAAGAATGTGGTTTTAAAGAAGTTTCAACAAGTTTTGCAATTGATTATTTAAATGACAAGCATATGGAAGAACAAGCAAGTTCAACAGATATTAAAACAGAAGAAGAATGTGTTTCTGGAAGTAGAAGTGCTTATAGTTTAGTTAATAGTCCTCAGGGAGCAATGGATGAATTAGCAGACCCTGCAATTTATAATTCTGGAATTACTCGGGTTTGTGCAACAGAAAACCCTGGAAAAGGAACTGATTCTTTTGCAAATACTAAAGATAGTAGATGGAAAGAAGTTGGTTATTGTGGAGATAAAAATGTCAAGTGTTGGTTAGATAGCCAGAGTGTTGAAGAAGTTATTAAAGATAAAAAATCAGAAAATGAAACTCTTGAAAAAACTTCAGAATCTATGATGGAAAGATTAGCAGATGATGAGAAATATATTCAAAGTGATGAACTTGATTCTGAGATGGAATCAGAACTTGAGGATGTTAAAGATAATGAAAAGAAAATAAGTATCTTGGATTTATTATTAGATAAAGTTTTAATGAATAAAGACAAGGCAAAAATATTGTTGGAGAGAGCAGGAATTTATGGAAAGATTGCTAAGGACTTAGAGAATGAAGTTTTGGGGGGTTTAGAGAATAATGTTAATGGTGGGAATGGTAATAATAATAATAATGGTGGTGGAAGTAATGAGAATGGTGAAGATGGTAGTGCTGTGAGGGGTGATGGTGAAGAGAGTGGGGAAGAAGGAGAATATACTATTGAAACTGATGGGAATAAAAGATATATTCTTCAAGGAGAAAGAAAAACAAAATTTTATAAGAAAAAAGGAAAAGATGTTATTTACTTTGAGAGATCATTTCTTGAGGCACCCTCTGTTTTTGGCAGGGATATAAAGGTTTTTAATATAAATGAAGAGGGGAAATTTATTTTAAACATTGGTAAAGGATCTGCTGCTGAAACAGATATTGAGAATCTAGCTCCTGATGATTATGATTATTTATTAAATTCTAAAATTGATGGGAAGAATATTATTACAAAGAATTGATTCTAAATATATTTAATAAATCAAACATCAAAACCTTTTTAATGTGATATTAGTTCTGTATATTTATGCGGGGATGCCGGAGTGGTCAAACGGGACAGGTTTAGGACCTGTTAGCATATGCTTACGAGGGTTCGAATCCTTCTTCCCGCATTTATACTAGAATATTTAAAATGTTAACTTCAAAACAAATAAAAGAAATTCGAGAACATTTAGAAAAAGCTCAAAATCCTATTTTCTTTTTTGATAATGACCCTGATGGGCTTTGTAGTTTTTTACTTTTACAAAGGTGGATTGGAAGAGGAAAAGGAATTGCTATTCGTTCATTTCCAGAACTTGATGAAAATTATTTTAAAAGAATTAATGAACTTAATGCAGATTATATCTTTGTTTTAGACAAACATTCTTCTTCTGAAGGATTTGTAAAAAGATGCAATGAAATTAATATTCCTGTAGTGTGGATTGACCATCATTTAATACCTGATGAAAACAAGGAGCTTCTTGAAAATTTTAATTATTATAATCCTCAGTATAATAAAGGAGAGTATAATTCTGATTTACCTGTAACAAGATTGTGTTATCAAGTAACTAATAATGAAAAAGATGATTGGATTTGTATTGTTGGTTGTGTTTTTGATAAATATTTTCCAAAAGAGATTTATGAAACTTTTAAGAAAAAATATCCTGAATTATCATTTTCTTCAAGAGAAAATAATTCTGTTGGTGCTGATGAAATATCTTATGATTCAGATATTGGTAAAATCTCAAGGATGTTTAGTTTTGCTTTAAAAGACAGCACAACAAAAGTTGTAAGAATGATGAAATATCTAATGTCTGTCAAGAGTCCGGAAGAAGTTTTAAAAGAAAATCCAAAAAACAAGTCAATTCATTCTAGATATAAAGAAATCAATGAAAAATATAAGAGGATATTAGAAAAAGGAAAATCAATTGGAAATTCTCTTAATGAAAATGAAAGAATATTGTTTCTTAAATATTCTGGAGATTTGAGTATTTCAAGTGATTTGTCAAGTGAGTTGCAATATTTATTTCCTGGAAAAATCATTGTTGTTGCTTTTGTTACTGGTGTTAAGGTTAATATATCTTTTAGAGGAAATAAAATTAAAACAAGTGTTTTAAATGTTATTAATGAATTTGAAGGTGCTACAGGAGGAGGACATGAAAATGCTGTTGGTTCAAGTATTCAATTAAAGGATTTAGAAGAATTTAAAGAAAGATTGAAAAAAGAATTTGAATAATTAGTAGAATTTAATTTACTTCTTTAAAATAACAGCATTTGTCGAGGGAAAATAGAAAAGTATTTAAAGGGTTTTTTCTTGATTATGGTATGAGTATGGAACTAAGAAACCAAACCTGGAAAGCTACTAAGTTAGCTTGCGGTGTTTTTGGGGGATTAGTTTATACTAAAATTAAACCTTTACATTAATCCAGTATAATTTGACCTGGGTTGATGAAAGTTTAAATTTTTCTTAAATTTTGAAACCTAGGAAATTAGTTTTGGATTAGTGTTGTTTGCTAAAATGTCTTTAGACATAAAAAATAAAATGAAACAACAAACATTGAGAGCAGAAAATGAGCAAGCAGCCCTTGAAAGAGATCTTAATGAACTCTTGACAAGATCTCTTAGAATGGAAGCTGACTTGCTTATAGCAATAGAAGCCTCAAAAAACAATTAATTGAAAAAGAAGTGAAACATTTGCTTACTACTATTTAGTATGCTAGTTAGTGGTGGCTTTAAATTAGATGTTTCTATATTAATAACTTTTACCAATATAAACCCAGTAATCTGCTTTTTCCCCTGAGATTATGCATTTTTTTCCTTTTATAGGGAGTTGTTTTTCAGGCCTGTTTAAAGTTTTAACTCCTGAAAGTTTGTCTTTTAAAATATCTTCAACTTCTATAGAATTTTTTAATGGAACTAATACTAGTTTATCTTTATTAATTTTGTTTTTTGTTTCTTCAAAAGTTTCTGCTTTGTCTAAATTATCTTCAAGAAGTTTTTTTGCTTTATTAAAAAGATTTTCTTGTATTTTTTTTAAAAGTTTTTCAATCTCTTGTTTTATATTTTTTAATTCAACTTGAATTTTTTCTTGAGTATCTCTTCTTACTAATATTGCTTGTTTTTTTTCCAAGTCTTTTGGACCTATTTCAACACGGATTGGAATTCCTTTTAATTCCCATTCATTAAATTTTCTTCCAGGAGTAACTTCTAATCTTTCATCAAGAATAGGATTATTTTTAGAAACTTGTTTTGCAATCTCTTTTGTTTTTTCTAAAACTTTTTTATTTTTTTCAAATCTAATAGGAATTATTACAACTTGATTTGGAGCAACTTTTGGTGGTAAGACTAATCCGCGATTATCTGAATGTAATGCAAACATAACACCAAGCATTCTTGTTGAAATTGCCCAAGTATTTTGCCAGACATATTTTTCTTTTTCATCTTTGTCTAAAAATTTTATATTATATGCTTTTGCAAAACCTTGCCCATCATGATGAAAATCACTTCCTTGAATTGCTTTTCCATTTGGTAAATAAGTTTCAATTGTTTTTGTATATATTGCTCCTGCAAATTTTTCTTTATCTGTTTTTTTACCTATGATTCCAGGAATAGCTAAATAATTCTCTTGTATTTCTTTGTACATGTTTATTATGGGTTTTTCTTCAGCTTCAGCTTCTTCTTTAGTTGCAAAGACTGTGTGCCCTTCATTAAAAACAAATTCTCTTGTTCTGAAAAAAGGAATAGGATGTTTGAATTCCCAACGAACAACATTTGACCATTGATTTAACTTCAAGGGTAAATCTCTCCAAGAACGAATCCATTTTGAATAAGAATCATACATTATTGCTTCACTTGTAGGACGAACTGCAAGTCTTTCATTAAGTTTTGAATTTCCGGTATGAGTTACCCATGCAACTTCTGGAGTAAATCCTTTAACATGTTCTTGTTCTTTTGTTAATAATGATTCAGGTATAAATAAAGGAAATTTAGCATTTTTTACACCTAGTTTTTTAATTCTTTTGTCAATCTCTTTTTGTATTTTTTCCCAAATTTCCCAGGATGTTGGTCTAAAAACAATACATCCTGAAACTTCAGTGTAATCCGCAAGTTCAGCTTTTTGAATTAATTGAGTATACCACTCTGAAAAGTCTTCTTCTTTTTTTACAGTAAGGCCTTCTTGTGAAATCTTGTTTTTATTATTCTTTGACATGTTTAATTGAAGAAAGAAGGTTATTTAAAATTAATGTTAGAAAGTTTTTTCTTTTTAATAAAAAAAATAAAAGAAAAATAAAAAAAATAAATTATGTGTTTTTTGGTTGAGCTTATCTATATACTTCAATACCTAAATCAGATACTTCTTTTGCAGCTTCTATTTCTTGTTCAGATTGTCTTTGATGTCCTAAAACATATGGGCTATTCACACCAGTCATTATTGTGATAACACGAACTTTTCCTTGGAATTCCTTGGAAATTCTCGCACCAATAATAACTTTTGCTTCTGCTCCTAGATTGTCTGAAACTAAACGACCTATTGTATCAAATTCTTCTAGTTTTAGGTCTGGTCCGCAAGTTACATGAATTAAAGCTCCTGAAGCTCCCTGATAATCCACGTCAAGTAGAGGATGTGTCAAAGCTTGTCGAACTGCTTCTGTAACTTTGTCAGACTGTTGATCTGATTCACCAATACCAATCACTGAAACACCTCCGTCTCTCATTACTGAGCAAACATCAGCATAGTCTAGATTGATTAAACTAGGTAATGTAATTGTTTCAACAATACCTTTAATCATAGTACTGATAAGTTCATTTGCTACTGCAAAAGCTTGTTGTATTGGAAGTTGTCCTGCGATATCAACTAGTCTGTTGTTATCAAGAACAATGCATGTGTCTGTAACATCTCTAAGCTCTTGTAAACCAAATTCAGCCTTGTCAATTCTTGCTTTTTCTGATTCAAAAGGCATGGTTACAACTCCTATTACTATAGCTCCAGCTTCTTTAGCAAGTTGTGCTACAACAGGAGCAATTCCAGTTCCAGTTCCACCACCCATACCACCAATTACAAAGACCATATCTGAGGGAGTCAAAGCTTTTTTCAAATCAGTAAGTGATTCCTTACCTGCTTCTTTTCCAATATTTGGATTTCCTCCAGCTCCTAAACCTTTTGTAAGTTCTTTACCTACTAGAAGTTTTTCATCTGCTTTTGTAACACTCAGATGAAGAGCATCTGTATTAGCAGCGTAAACTGTTGCACCAGTAATACCTTTATTAAAAAGCCATGTTACTGCATTACTTCCCATACCTCCACAACCAATAACTTTAATATTAGCTTTTCCAGCTCTAAGTTCATCAAAGTTAATACTGTGACTCTCTGCATTGTCTATAGCTTCTTTTGCAAAATCTAATGCCATTTTTTTCTATTTTTAACCTCCTTTCACCTATTGGGTTTTTAGCAATTTACGAAACATTTATAAAGTTTACATACTTGCTACTATTAGAAACAACATGGGAGAATATCACCTCCTTTTTCGATAATAATTTAAGCTGCCACTTAAATAATTATTATAAAAAAACAAGGAACTAGTTCTTTATAAATATTTCTGTGATTTT
>CAYWQI010000006.1:19640-25998 GCA_964460535.1 Candidatus Woesearchaeota archaeon | reverse complement strand
AATGACAGATAAAAAAACTAATAAAGAAAAGCGAATAAATAACCGGATACTACAAATAAATTCTGAAATAACAAGCTTTTTAAGGTAAAAACCTATCTTTTAGACATGGCAAATGCCACAAAATCTGGACAAAAAACTCAGAAAAAATCCAAAAAGAATGCAAATTCAGATGATGAAAAGAAGCCTTTAGATTTTTCTGTAATAAATTTCTATAACTAATAATAAAATGAAAATACAACTTTTAGATACATTAAGATTTGAATTAAAAAAGTTAGTTCATAAACCTCTTAAGGTTGGAATTATAAGTGTAGGATATCCTGAAGAAGGAAAAAATGTTAATAGTGGAGGCTCAGTATATCCTTATTATTTAGCAAGAGAACTTGCAAGATTAGGAGTAGAAGTTCATGTTTTTTGTAAGGGTGATAAGCAATACATTAAAAAAGAATATGTAGAAGAAGGGAAATTAATAATTCATAGAATAAAGGTCAAAATAGAAGTTCCCATAGAAGACCCTTTAATAGCATCTCATATGTCAAATTTTATTTTTGATAATAAATTAATAGAAGAATTGACTAAAGAAAACAAAAAAGAAAAATTTAATATAATTAATAGCAATGGGGGTTTAACAGGAGGAACTTTTATTGCTAAATACTTTAATAATGTTAAATGGATAAATACAATACATCTTTTAGAAAAAAACAGGCAAAAATTTTTCACTTCTGAACAAAAAAGATATCTTAATATATTTAATTGGGTTGAATCAACTATCAGAGAAGCAGATGCTCTTATATCTGTATCTAATCATACTCGAGAAGAGATGATAAAGACCTACAAGGTTGAACCTAGTAAGATATTTTATATTCCAAATGGAATAGACCCAGAGATATTTAATAATAAAGATGCAAAAAAAGAAAAAGTAATTTCATATGTTGGAAGATTTAGTTTAGAAAAAGGAATAGAAAACATTCCAATAATTATCCAAAGACTCTTGCAAAAAGACTCTAATATAAACTTTGAAATAGTTGCTGCTGATAAAGGAGTGACAATACCTTCTTCATTATTAGAAACACAAAAAGAATTTGAAAGATTAGTAGAAAAATATCCTGAAAAAATTAAATGGCATAGAGAATGTTTAAGTAGAAAAGATCTTGCAGAAATTTTTAAAAAATCAATAATAACAATCCAACCTTCAAAATATGAAGCTTTTGGAATGACTGTTCTAGAGGCAATGGCTTGTGGAGCTGTTCCAGTAACTTCAAATAGAGGAGGACTTCCAGAAGTTGTTGGAAATGCAGGTATTGTTTTACCCCTAAATATCAATCTTTTTGTTAGAAATATTCTTAAGTTAGCAGAAGATTATAAATTAAGAGAGAGATATGCAAGAAGAGGATTAAAAAAAGTAGAAAATTTCACTTGGAATAAAATAGCAAGGCAGATATATGATTTGTATAAGGTAGTTTCTAGATTCAAAGAAAATAAAAATAATAATTCTGCTGAAGCATTAAATAGTCTAGAAGAACTTCATAAAAAAGATATTTGGGAGCAAGAAAATGAAAAATAAGAATAAAAAATTAAAAATAGGGTTGATAGTTAGAAAATTTTCAATAAATGAAAATGACGCATATTCTGCAGGACCTTTTCTTAATTCATATAATCTATCTGCGAATTTAGCAAAACAAGGTTGCGAGATTCATGTATTTTGTTCAGGAAAAGAGAATTTAGTTAAATTTAAACCTCTTGGAAAAGGAAAATTATATGCTCATTTTTTAAAAATAAAGGATTTTAATGAAAAAGACACAGAATTAAAACATAAAGTTGATAGCTATAATTTTGAAGCAAGAGTTACTGAATATATTCTAGAAAAAAACAAAAAGTTATGTCTTGATATAATTCATACTCAAGGATGGCCAATGACAGGATTTTTATTAAAAGAAATATTAAAAATCAGATGGATTCATACTTTTAGATCTTTAGAAACATTGGGTTTAAAGACACTTCCTCCAGAGCAAAAAAAATATTTAGAATTATATGAAGGAATAGATAATTTATCAAGATATGCTGATAAACTTATAGTTGTCTCAAAGGGATTCAAAAAAGAAATTTTAAAAGAAATAAAAGGTATTAAAGATAAGACAACTTTTATACATAATGGAATTAATTTAGAAATTTTTAATAAATCTTCTTCTAGTCCTCTTGGAGTTTTATTTGTTGGAAGATTTAGTCAGCATAAGGGAATAGACATCCTTCCAAAAATAATAGAAGATGTTTTAGAAAAAGACACTTCTTATAAATTTTATTTAGTTTCTCAAGGAAATTTTGAAATAAAAGCAAATAAAACAATAAAATCTCAGATAGAGAAATTACAAAAAAGATTTCCTAAGAGATTAAAATGGTATAATGAACCAATTAGCCATAACAAACTTGCAGAGGTTCATAAAAAAGCAAGCATATCTATACAACCCTCTACTTATGAGGCATTTGGAAACACAGTTATAGAAGCTTTGGCAACTGGAAAAGCAACAATTGTTTCTAATGTTGGAGGAATGCCTGAGATAGTTGGAAATGCAGGAGTAGTAGTAAAAAAATATTCTGCAAAAAGTTTTTCAAAACAAATCTTAAAATTTCTAGAAAATCCAAAATTAAGAGAAGAATATAGTAAAAAAGCCTTTCAAAGAGCAAAAGATTTTACTTGGGATAAAATAGCAAAAAGACATCTAGATGTTTATAATGAAGCAGTTAAAAAATAATGTGTGATTCTTTTTGCAATATTGTTTATTAAAAACATATCAATTAACAACAAATAATTTTATATACTTCTTTTATGAAAATATTTTATGAAAAAGAAATTAGATGTTTTAATAATTGGTGCAGGAAATCGTGGAACTGGTTTTGCAAATTCTGTTTTAAATTTTAAAATTCCATTAAAAATCAAAGCAGTTGCAGAACCTATATCAGAAAAAAGAAAAAAGTATTCTAAAGATTATAAGATTTCTAAAAAATACTTGTTTGAAACAGGAGAACAAGCATTAAACAAAAATCTTCCTTTTGATTTAGTTTATATAGCAACACCAGATAGAACTCATGTAAAACTTGCACTTCAGGCACTTGATTTAGGATATAATTTAATCTTAGAAAAACCAATGGCTACAAATGCAGAAGATTGCATGAAAATAATAAAATCTCAAGAAAAAACAGGAAAAACACTTTCAATTATGCATGTTTTAAGATATGCTCCTTTTTTCCAAAAACTTAAAAACATAATTGATTCAAGAGAATTAGGAAAACTTCTAAGTGTTGATTTAACAGAAAGAATAGGTTATTGGCATTTTGCTCATTCTTATGTTAGAGGAAATTGGAGACAAGAGTCAGAATCAGGACCAGTAATTTTAACAAAGTCTTGTCATGACCTGGATATTATTTCCTGGTTAGTAAATTCAAAAGTAAAAAATTTATTTTCAAAAGGTTCTCTCCAGTTTTTTAAAAAAGAAAACTCACCTTCAGGTGCAAAAGAAAAGTGTTTAGATTGTCCTGTTAAAAACTGCATTTATGATGCAAAAGAATTTTATCTTACTCCTAAAAAAGAAGAATGGCCATATAATGTCATATCTACAGATTTTTCTAAAAAAGCAAGAATCAATGCATTAAGAAATACTTCTTATGGAAACTGTGTTTGGAAATCAGATAATGATGTCTGCGATACTCAGGATGTTTCAATAAGTTTTGAGAATGGAGCACAGGCAGATTTTAGATTAAGATTTCATGGAACAGAAACAACAAGAAGAATCAATCTTGTTTTTGAAAAAGGAGAAATTAATGGAGATTTGCAATCTGGAAATATCTTGAAAACAAATTACAAAGGAGATAGGGAAAAAGATGAAGTTGAAAAAATAGAAATAAAATTCAAAGGAGGTCACGGAGGTGGAGACTCCTTACTTATAAAAAACATTACTGATGCTCTTTTTGAAGCAAATCCTGAAAAAAATCTTACATCAGCAGAACAATCTCTTCAAAGTCATCTTTTAGCATTTGCATCAGAAGAATCAAGAAAAACAGGCAAAGTAATTGATTTTCAGAAATACTTAGATTCTATAAGATAAATTATTAAATAAATTATTTAATAATAAAACACTAAAAACAAACCTTAAAAACCCTTTAAACTTTTATTATTTATTAAAATGTCAATAAATTCAACAAATTTAAGTAATTCAATGAATGCTTTTGAAAATTTAAGAGAAGAAGTAAGTTCAAGTTTGCATCTCCAAGAAATTTTAGTTAATGGTTCTTTTGCAATTTTAATTTTAGTTCTAGGAATTTTTATAGGAAAATTTATTAGTATTTTTCTTAAAAAAATTTTCTCTAAATTAGATATACAAAAACATATTAAAGGAAGTTTAGTTGATTTGATTATTGTAGTTATAAGATGGGCTATTTATCTTGTATTCTTGCATATTGCATTAAAACAATTAGGAATTCCTTTGATTAATTCTTTATTTGGTAGTGCTTTAATTACAATTCCAGCAGTTATAGCTTCAATTGCTTTACTTTCTATAGGATTTGCTGTTGCAATATTCTTAAAATCAATTGTAGTAGAAACAAGCCCTAAAAAAGGAGAATTATTTTCTAATATACTTTTTTATTTTGTTCTTTATTTATTTGGAGTTTATTCAATTAAGATTGCTTTGATAACTTTAGAAAGTCACATAAGTGATTATATAATTATTGCCTTAACATTAGCACTACCAATTGTTATTTCAATATTATGCAAAAAGCAAAATTCTAATTAAGATTTTATATAAAATTTACCCAAAAACTTATAAACTCCTATGAATTGTTTTTCATATGACAAATTCTTCATTAAAAGACATAAAATCAGAATACAAGAAAAATCCTGTAAATTTAAAATCATGTCCTGAAAAATCTTATCATTTATTTTTTAGAAATCTTGCAAATCCCCTAAAGATTAATATACTTACTTTATTAAGAAAATCTCCAAAATCTGTTAATGAAATATCTCAAGAACTAAAACAAGAACAAAGCAAGATTTCACACTCACTTGCAACTTTAAATAAATGCCACATAGTAGAAGTTCAACAAAAAGGAAAAAACAGAATTTATAATTTAAATAAAAACACAATTATTCCTATATTAAATATAATAGATAACCACAAATGTAAATATTGTGAATCTAGAAAAAATAAAATAAAATGAAAAAACAAATCTATTTAGATAATGCATCAACAACTGAGATTGATAAAAGAGTTTTAAAAGAAATGCAACCTTATTTAAAAGAAAAATATGGAAATGCTTCAAGCCAACATACAAAAGGCAGAGAAGCAAAACAAGCTCTTGAAATATCAAGAAAAATTATAGCAAAATCAATAAATGCAAAATCAAGTGAAATTTATTTTACTTCTGGAGGAACTGAAAGCAATAATTGGGCAATTAAAGGATTATTTTTTAAACAACAAGAACTTCCTGAAAAAAAGAACCACATAGTCACAACAAAAATAGAACATGATTGTGTTTTAAATTCTTGTCGTTGGTTAGAAAAAAATCAAGGAGCAAAAGTAACTTATCTTGATGTTGATTCTGAGGGATTTATAAATTTAGAACAATTAAAGAATTCAATAACAGATAAAACTTTTTTAGTCTCAATTATTCACGGAAACAATGAAATTGGAGCAATTCAGAATTTAAAAGAAATTTCAAAAATATGTCATGAATCTGGAGTTTTCTTTCATACAGATGCTTGTCAATCATATACAAAAACAGAACTTGATGTTAAAAAACAAAATATTGATTTAGTAACTCTTAATAGCCACAAAATTCACGGACCAAAAGGTTGTGGTTGTTTATATGTAAAAGAAGGAATTAAAATATCTCCTTTAATGCATGGAGGAGGACATGAATTCAAATTAAGAAGTGGAACAGAGAACATTCCTGGAATTGTTGGTTTTGCTAAATCTGTTAAAATAGCAAATTCTAAAGACATTGATAAAATGAAAAAACTTCAAGAGTATGTAATTCAAGAAATCTTAAAAATTCCAAATACAAAACTTAATGGTCCTCTTCCTGGAGAACAAAGACTTTGTAATAATATAAATATTTCTTTTTCTAATATTGAAGGAGAATCAATAGGAGGTTATTTAGAAAGAGAAAATATTTTTACTTCTACTGGAAGTGCTTGTTCTTCTCACACACTTGAACCAAGCCATGTTTTAAAAGCAATTGGTTTGAGTCCGATAGAGATAAATTCTTCAATTAGAATAAGTATAAGCAAATTTACAACTAAAGAAGATATTGATAAACTTTTGAAAATTTTACCAAAAATAGTAATTAAATTAAGGAGATTGAGCCC
>CAYWQI010000006.1:0-19540 GCA_964460535.1 Candidatus Woesearchaeota archaeon | reverse complement strand
ATAAACTTTTGAAAATTTTACCAAAAATAGTAATTAAATTAAGGAGATTGAGCCCTTTTGCATGAATGTGCAAAATTGTTCCATCCTGTTTTGTTAAAATGAAAATAACTCAAAATGTTTGAAGATATAAAAGCTATATACAAAAATGATCCTGCTGCAAAAAACATAGAGTTTTTACTTTATCCAGGTTTACATGCAATAGTAATTCATAGATATATTTCTCACCTGCTTTATAAATTTCACATACCATTTATTCCAAGACTAATAAGTCAAATAATGAGATTTTTAACTGGAGTAGAAATTCATCCTGGAGCAAAAATAGGCAGAGGATTTTTTATTGACCATGGATTTGGTGTAGTTATTGGAGAAACTTCACAAATAGGAAAAAATTGTGTGATGTATCATAATGTAACTCTCGGAGGAACAGGAAAACATCAAGGAAAAAGACATCCTACCATTGGAGATAATTGTATAATTGGAACTGAAGCTATTCTTCTTGGACCACTAAAAATTGGGAACAATGTTAAGATAGGAGCAGACACTTTTGTAATAAATAAAAACATTCCTGATAATTGCACAGTGGTTGGAGCTCCAGGAAAAATTGTTAAATTAAATAGAAAAAGAGTAGACAAAGAATTAAAATCAATTTAAAATGACAATAAAAAAAATAACTCACAAAACAAAAATCTCTCAAGTTTTAGAAGAAAAAGGAGAAGCAGGAGCAGAAATCTTAATGAACTCTGGAATGGGTTGTGTGTTTTGTCCTATGGCACAACAAGAAACACTTGAACAAGGTTGTCTTGCTCATGGTATGAAAGAAAAAGATATCAAGGAATTAATTAAAAAATTAAATGAATTGAAATGAAATTAAATAAGGAATCAAAAGACTTTCAAAAATTTAAATAATAAAATTTTTATAAATTAAAAATAAAAACCTATAAATTATAATTGACACGTATCAACAAAAATAGACAAAGATTTAACCTTACAAGAATTAAATAAAATAAACAAAAAATGAAACAACCTTATTCAAAAAAAGTAATGGATTATTTTCTACATCCTAGAAACATGGGAGAAATTAAAAACCCGGATGGAGTTGGAAAAGTTGGAAATCCTCAATGTGGAGATGTTATGCATTTACACATTAAAGTTGGAAAAAACAAACAAGAAAAAGAAATAATTAAAGATGCAAAATTCAAAACCTTTGGATGTGCTGCAGCAATAGCAACTTCTTCAATAATAACTGAAATTGCAAAAGGAAAAACTCTAGAACAAGCAAAAAAAATATCTAATAAAGAAATTGCAAAAGAACTTGAAGGCCTTCCTCCAATAAAGATGCATTGTTCAAATCTTGCAGATTCTGCTTTAAAAGATGCAATTAATAATTATGAAACAAAAAAAGGAAAAAAATAAAAATATAGAAATATATTATTCTATTGATTTTACAAACCAAAACTCCTATAAACTACAAACTCCTTTTAATTTAACTTAAAATGGCAAAAATTTCTTTAAATATTCCAGATAAAGAACAAGAGCAAATTATGTCTAGTTTGGAATCTCTTGGATTACATCAAAACGAGATTTATATCTATCTTGATTTATTAAAATTTCCAAATGCTTCTGCTCTTGATATAGCTAAGAAAACAGGAATACACCGTTCAAATACTTATGATGCTTTAAGAAGTTTAACAGAAAAAGGATTTATTGAAGAACAAATTAAAGAAAATAAAAAATCATTTATTGCAATTAATCCAGAGAATCTTAAAGGTTTTATGAAAGAAAAACAAAAACAGCTTTCTGGAGCTATTGAAACATTAAAATCTTCTTCTAATCAGAATAAACTTGAGGAAGGAGTAACAATAATTAAAGGAGCTATAACTTTAAGAGAAGAAATTCATGAGTTGATTCATCTTGATAAACCCATCTTAATTTCAGGAGCAGATGAAAAACTTGTTGAACTTTTAACAGAAGAATTTTTAAGAGAATTTGAACAAACAGCTTCAAAAGACGATGTTCCAGTTAAGATTATATGTGTTTGTCCTCAAGGAAAATGTAAAAATATCAAGGTATTAAAAAACTTCCAAACAAAACACCAACACTTAAAGAAAAATCCAGAAACAGCAGTTATTATTTGCGACGATATAATTTTACATCTTCTTTACAAAAATCCTCCTGAAGCAATTAAAATAAAAAACAAGGCAATTACTGATGCACATGCTGAGGACTTTGGTGTTGTGTGGAATAACTTAAAGTAAAAGGAGATTGGGGGGAAAGAGTTGCTAGACTACTTTACTAATAATGTTTAATTATTGTCTCTGCCAATAAATCTACTTTTGATCTTCTGTCATCTCCTCAAAACAACTTGCTGAAGAATTTAAAAAATACTTTTATTTTGTTTGGAAACAAGCAAAAAAATAACTTCCTACAATTCTCCCTTTAATAATCTCTCACAACAACTTCCTAAAACCCCTCTTTCCTAGAGCATATCCTTCTAATGATTATCCCTTAAATAAATTCCCAATCAAATCTCTAAACAGAAGGGGTTTCCGGTATATCGGAAACCTTTATAAATAAGAGCATCTTAATTAAATAATGGAAAATACAATAGAAATATTAAAAAAATGGAATCCATGGGAAAAACAACTTGAAAAAAGCATACCTAGAAAAAAATATCTGTCTCAAATCTACCCTCTTATGAATAGAAAGGAAGTTCTTGTTTTAAAAGGAATTCGTAGAAGCGGAAAATCTACAATTATAACTCAACTGATAAATAAACTTCTCAAAGATGGAGTAAATAAAAAACAAATACTTTATTTAAATCTTGAAGATTATGGTTTTGCAGACAAATTGGAAATAAGTCTTTTTGATGAAATTCTAAAAACTTATAAAGGATACACTAAAAACCAGAAGAAGATTTATTTTTTTATAGATGAAATTCAGAAAATATCTTGTTGGGAAAAATGGATAAGAACTAAATATGATTTAAAAGAAGATATAAAATTTATAGTAAGTGGTTCTTCTGCATCTCTTTTATCAAAGGAACTTTCAACATTATTAACTGGAAGAAATCTTTCTTTTACAATTTTTACCTTGTCATATAAAGAATATCTAGAATTTAATAAGAAAGGAACTCTTGAGAATTATCTTGCTTTTGGAGGATTTCCTGAAGTTGTATTGGAAGATTCAAAAGAAAAAAAAGAGATCTTACTACAACAATATTTTGAAGACATAATTCATAAGGATATAATTGATAGACACAATATAAGAAACACAAAACAAGTATTTAATCTAGCAAGATATCTTGTATCAACTTCTGGTTCAAAAGTAAGTATAAACAAACTCTCAAAAGTTTTTGGTATATCTAAAGAGACCATATCAAATTATCTTGATTACATGATGGGAGCATTTCTTTTATTTGAGGTTACTTATTTTTCTTTTTCAGCAAAAATAAGGTATGAAGTTTCTAAACTTCCCAAGATATATTCCTCAGATTCCGGTTTCATAAAAATAGTTTCTATTAAGTATACAAAAGATAAAGGACAAATGTATGAAAATGCAGTATTTAGAAAACTAATTGAACAAAGTTTAGAGCTAAGTTATTGGGGAGAAGACCATAGTGAAGTAGATTTTATAATTGGAAACAAAGCAATAAATGTGACTGCAACAGACAAGATACCTAAAAGAGAATTTCAAGGACTAGAAGATTTTAATAAAAAACACAAGAGATTTGAAAGCATTATTGTGGCTGATAAAAAACAAGATATTGAAAAAAGTATTATTGGCATTGAACAGTTTTTGAGAGATGAAAAGACTATATAGGCTACGCCTTCTCTCTTCCACTCAATAAACCCTCTTAACCAACCAATCAATTCCAAAAACAACTCCTCCAAAAACCAAAACCCAACAAAATTGATACCAAGGCACTCCAAGACTAATAAAAGGAACACAAGATTCAAAAACACAATTAATATTACTTTCTGTTGGAGTTAGTGTCAAAGACAAGATAAATAAAACAATAATTTCTACAAAAGCAATTTTCCAAGACTTGCTATCTGGTTTCTTTTTAATAAGCCAAAGACCAACAAAACCAAGAAGAAAACTATACAAATGTTGGGCACTCACAAATTGAGATATAAAACCCTCTAATTGAAAGAAAAAATCACTTGTTCCAAACAAAGAATTTTCAGTAAATAAAATAGAATAAAAATCAATATTCCAAATAATCAAAGGAATTGTTAAAATAGCAACTTGGCTTAAAATTAAATTTGGTTTGAAAAAGAAAAGTCCAATTCCAAGCAAAATCAAAGCAGGATAACAAAACCACAAGCCAATCTCAGGAATTCCCTCTATAAAAACATTTGCATAAGCCACTATTCCAAGAACAAATAAATAAATTCCTAATATTTTTAGAACAATATTCTTCAGTTTGGATTTTGTTGAGGAGTTCATTTTTTGTTTTATTTTTCTATGAGGTTTATAATAGAAGATATTCTTACTATATAATTCTTATCATTTAAAACAGAAAGTTGTCTCCCCCCACACCCCATTTTATTATATACTTTGTTCTCTTTAATTTATCAGTATGAAACAAGAATCCCAACAAATTTATACAAAAGAGAATTGTGATTTAGAGCTTGGAAAAAAACATCTTCCAGTTGTTGAAGTTGAAGAATCTGGAAATGGTGCAGGAGTCATAGTTGAAGTTAAAGTCGGAAATGTTGAACATCCTTCTGATGAAGACCATTTTATACAATGGATTGAACTTTATGATAAAGAATTATTACTTGATAGAATAGAACTCTCTCCAAAAGCAAAACCAAGAGTAACTTTTTATTTAAAAGAGCGTCCTGAAAAATTGAAAGTAAGAGAATTCTGCAATATTCATGGAACTTGGGAAACTCGAGATCAATAAAATTCTTCATGATAATAAATTAAAATGACAAAAATAACCTTTCACAAACAAAACTCCATTCATATTCAAAAAAGGGAAAACCTGAAAGGAGGTAATGAAAGAATACAATGATAAAAAGTACAAAAGCGCAAATAGGAATTATTGCAATTGTACTTGGAGTTTTAGTTGTAGTAGGTATTGCAGGATATCTTTATATGAATCCAGCTGAAAAAACTGATTTAAATCCCCTTACCTCTAATGAACAAGGAGAAGTTGTTTTTGCAGTAACTGATGCAGCAGCGAACATGGAAAATGTCCAGGAGGTTAGAGTAACTGTTGATAAAGTAGAAGCGCATTACTCTTCTGAAACAGAAGCTGATGCTTCTACAGAGAGAAATGCCGAATCTCAAACAGAATCAGAAGGTTGGGCAACACTTTCAACACAGGACAGAACCTATGCATTACTTGAATTAGATACAGAAAACAAAAATGAACTATTACTTGCTGAAAATATAACTGCACGAAACTATAACAGAGTAAGACTTTATGTTAAAGATGTTGTAGTTGTTGACAATGAAGGCGAACATCAAGCAAAATTGCCTTCCAATATGTTGCAGTTTAATACAGACGTGAATGTGGATGCAAATTCTACAGCAACTGTTTTGTTTGACTTCAAAGCAGATGAATCACTTCATGTGACTGGAAATGGAGAATACATTTTAGCTCCAGTTGTGATGATAGAATCTAGAAGTAATGCTGAAGCTGAAGTTCGTTCAGATAATTCAGTGGAATTCCGAGGAGGAAATGTTGATACAAGCGTAACTGTTGGAACAGACCTAGACGGAAATGTTGGGATTGGAGTGAGAGTTCCAGCAAATGCAAACATCTCTATAGAATCTGATGGATTTTCAGAAATCGGTTTGGGAGGTTCAGGCTCTTCTGATATGGAAGCAAGTGGATCTTCTTAAACAGAATCTGAAGATTCTACTGAAGGAACAAGTGCAAGTGCAGAATTAGAAACAAATGTTGGAGTTTACTAATTAACCAGCAATTTATTTTTTATTTTTATTGCTTCTATTGAGTTGAATACTCCAGGAGCTTGCTCTGACTTGGCGGGGTGGCTCAATAGAAGGCTTAAAAATACCCCGCAGCTTGCTGCGGTTGGGTTTTTTATTTTTAAAAAATTAGAAGAAAGTAAGAAAGAAAAACTAAATAAGAGACTAAATTAAAAACAAGAAAATGAACAAAACAATATCAATAATAGGAATAGTAATTTTAATACTTGCTGCAACAAGTTATATTTATTATGAAACTGAAAGACAAGAATATTTTGGAGGATTTGTTGAAGACACAGATATCTCTCATCCTTATAGAGAATATACCTTCCCCCTTTTTGTTGGAGGATTAGTTTTACTTATTGTAGGGATTTTAATAAATCAAGAATTAATTAAAAACATAAAATGACAAAAAAGAAAGATATACATAATTTAAATGAAGTAAGACAATGTGTAATTGGAAAACCAAAACTTGAATATGTTGAAAACTCTCAAGAAAAAGAATACCAAAAAGTTCATAGACAAAAAGGAAACCAGGTTCTTCCAATAATGAGTTATAGCACAGGGAAAATTTATTTAGTGACTTCATGCGAGGATTTACCAAACATTGATTTAAAGAAATTCAATTATCAAACAGGAACTTTCAAAAAAGCATGGGGTCCAAACCATAAAAAATTAACCTTAACTCCAAGCAAATCTGATATTAGAGAGGTAGAAATTGAAATTCAAGGAATTAATCCAAAAAAAGACATGAAACTTCTCAAAGATAAAAAAGGAGATATAATTGAATCAGATGCGCATGTTAAAATTACTCGACATTATAAATTAAAAAGATATAATAAAAAATAAATTTAATTAAATAAACATGGAGGAAAAATGCCAGAAATAACTTTTGCAATATCAGGAATAATTGCTCTAATATCAGGAATAATTATTCTTGTTTGGCCAAAATCCTTGAATATTGTTATTGGACTTTGGCTTTTGATTACCGGAGCACTTCAATTAATTCAAGGACTTTAATTAAATAAATTCATGCAACACTTCCAGAAAGCAATTAGAAATGTTTTTGGATTTGCAAGAAGATAATTAAAGCAAAAAACAAATATATAAATTTATTTTTTATTTTTATTTTAATAAACAGAGAACAAACAAGAGAAAATGAAAAAACAACAATTAATTCAAGAATTAAAAAAACAGAAATTTCCAGAAAGAATTTTAAAAGCATTTGAAAAAGTTCCAAGAGAATTATTCATTTCACCAGAATTAAAACAATACGCATACCAGAATCAACCTCTGCCAATTGGAAAAGGACAAACAATCTCTCAACCCTACACAATTGCGTTTATGTTATCTTTACTTGATGTAAGAGATAATCAATCAACTCTAGAAATAGGTTCTGGTTCAGGATATGTTCTTGCTTTACTTTCAGAATTAAGCCAAAATAGTTGTATTGTTGGTGTAGAAAGGATTAAAGAACTTGCAGAAAATTCACAAGAAAAATTAAAGAATTATAAAAATGTGAAGGTTATTCATAGAAGTGCATTGGAAAATTTAGGAAATGAAAAATATGACAGAATACTTGCAAGTGCATCTTTTAAAGAGCTACCACAAGAGATTATAAATAGTAATTTGAAGATTGGAGGAATAGCAGTTTTTCCAATACAAAATTCAATAGCAGTTATTCGTAAAACCCAAAGTGAAAACAAAATAAATTATTATCCCGGATTTAGATTTGTTCCTATAGTTAAAGAATAAAAATGACAGGCAAAACAAAAAAATTAACACAACAAGAAATTAAAACAAGACTCTCTAATCTAGACAATTGGGTTCTTGTTCAAGATAGGATAGAAAAACAATTACAATTCAAGAGTTTTGAATCTGCAATAAATTTTGTAAATCAAGTAGCAGAAATTGCAAAACAAAAAGACCACCATCCAGATATGACAATCAATTACAATAAAGTAACTCTTGCATTAAAAAATCACAAGTCCAAAACTCTAACGAGAATGGATTTTGATGTTGCTCAAGAAATTGATAAATTATTTCATAAATAAAAAGTAATATAAAAAATGAAACAAGAAATAAAAGGATTTGATAACCTAACAGGATTTGAAAGATTTTTAATAAATAGAATTATACAAAAGAATTTAGGAAAAGTAAAAAAATATGTTGGAGAACCCTCTAGGTTTAGATTTTTTGTAAAATCTTATTCAAATGAAGGAAAAAATAAAAGAACAAGCATTCATCTTGAAATTAAGTTAAATAATAGGAACTTTGAAGCTGATGCTCAGGGATGGAATTCTTCAAAAGTTACTAAATCTATTTTTGAAAAACTATTAAATCAAATAGAACATGAATTTCATACAAGTGACATAAAAAATGCACAGAAAAAATCAAGAAAACAACAAAAACCAAAAGATCTTAGAGACTTAGGATATTAAACAATTTTATTAATAAAAATGACAAATAAAAAACAAAAACAATATATTGTAAAAATTTTAGAAATTGAACAATTAACTCCAGACGTAAAAAGATTTACAATAGAAAAACCAATGAATTATAAATTCACTCCAGGTCAAGCAACTGAAGTTTCAGTAAATCACAAAACATGGGAAAATGAAAAACGTCCTTTTACATTTACATCTTTAAACAGCGATAAACATCTTGAATTTACAATCAAAGAATATCCTAAACATAATGGAGTTACAAAAGAAATACATTCTTTAAAACCAGGAGAAGAACTGGTTATAGGAAAACCTTGGGGAGCAATTAATTATAGGGGACACGGAGTTTTTATTGCCGGTGGAGCAGGAATAACTCCTTTTATAGCAATTTTAAGACAATTAAAAAAAGATAATAAGATAGAGAGTAATAAGTTAATCTTTTCAAATAAAACAAAAGAAGATATAATTCTTGAAGATGAATTTAAAAATAAAATATTTAAGCACAAACCCGAAAAACTTGTTCTTACATTAACAAGAGACAATAATCCAAAATACGAACATGAAAGAATAAATAAAGAATTTTTAGAAAAGAATATTGCACATTTCAATCAAAATTTTTATGTTTGTGGCCCAAGCAAATTTGTCCAAGATATAACAAATGAATTAAAAGAACTTGGAGCCATTCCACAAGGAATTGTAATAGAAGACTAGTTCTTACATAGTTATATAAACTTTTCCTTGTTATTATTTAAAATGACAAAAAGACTAAAAACACTCTTAGAAATATTTGGTTTATTAGCTGTTTTTGTAATTGTATCTTACTTTATTCAAATAAATTTAAATTTTTTCACAGATTTGATTTCAGGACATGAAACCCTAGGAGCAGTTATTTATATATTTTTAGGAATTCTTGTGACTGTTTTTGCTCCTTTAACTGCAATTCCAATAATTCCTTTAGTTTCAGTCTTGTATGGTTGGCCACTTGCAGGTTTATTAAGTTTTATTGGATGGTTTATTGGAAGTTTGATTATCTTTTATATTTCTAGAAAATGGGGAAAGCCAATTGTTAGAAAATTTATTTCTCTTGAAAAAATTCAAAAATTTGAATCTTCAATTCCAAAAAAGAGAAAAGTATTCTCATTAATATTATTAAGAATAGCACTTCCTGCAGATGTTTTAAGTTATGCTCTAGGACTTTTTACAAATATCTCTTGGAAAGTTTATATTTTTGTTACTTTTATAGGAATGTTGCCTTTTGCATTTATTCTTGCTTATTTTGGAGGATTGAGTTTTGTTTATCAAGTCATAGGATTATTTATAATTGGAATAATCTTTTTTATTGCTGTTTTAATTGAATATTTAAAGAAAAAAAGTAAAAAACAATAAGAGCATATTTTCTGAGAAATATGAAATATACACAAATTTTATAAAATCCTTATTATTTAAGTTATTATGAAAATATTAGATTTCTTTAAAAAATTAAAACAAACAAAAGATTTCAAGGAAAAAGAAAGAATTAATTCTAATGGAATTAGTGAAGGAATTAATAAAGAAGAAAAAATAAATATTCAGGAAAAAAGAATTCTTGAGGAAATTAAGGAAAGAATAAACTTATCAGAAAAAGAAATAAAACAAAGACTTGAAGAATTAAATGCAACAGAGAGTGTTTCTGAAAAACCTGAAGGAAGAATAGGAACAATAGTAAAAAAGAATCTTGAGAATTATATTTATTATGTTGAGGAATTTTTAAAAGAACTTGAAAAAATAAAAAAAGAAGATTCAGATTTAGAAAATATCTTTAATAAATTTAGTAGAATTTCTTCAAATTTTGAAAAAAAATCACGCATTAGTTATCAAAAAGCAAACTACTTAGTGAAAAGAGAATTATCTAGAATCAAAATAAGTATTAATAAATTATACAAAGAATTAGATAAAATTTTAAAGAAAAATAAAAAGATTCTTGATTATTCAAGAACAATTAAAGAGATAAAAACAAAAGAAAAGGAAAAACAAGAAACAAATAAAAAAATTCTTGAATTAAATAAAAAAATAGAAAATTTGAATCAAAATTTAGAGAATTTAGAAAAATCAAAACAGAAAAAATACACTGAAATAAGTGAAACCAAGAAAACTAGAGAGTATTCTGAAAATTTGAAAAAAATAAAAGAAAAAGAATTACTTCAGAACAAGATAAATTCTGAAATATCTGGTCTTAAACAATCTATTGATTTTAAAAACCTTGTAAGTTTTTTTCATAAAAATAAAGAAGAATTAGATAAAATAAAATTCTATAAAGAACATTTCCATAGTTCTTTTATTAATGAAAAAGACAGAATTTTAGATTATTTAAAACAAGCAAAAATGATTTCCCCTGAAATTAAAGAAAAAATAAATAAAATAGAGAAATATCAAGAAGAATCTTTTAAAATAAAACAAGAAATAAACCCAAATTTTTTAGAAGATTTAGAAAGAGATTTAGAAAAAATTGAATCTGATATCAAGAATTTAGAAAATGAAAAAGATTCTAAAGAGAATGTCTTAAAAAAACTTGAAAATAAAAAACAAAGCTTAGAAAAAGACATTCAAGAAAAAAAACTTGTTTTTAAAAAATAAGGTTAAACCTCAAAACATTTAAACCCTTATTTCCCTGATGTTATATGCTATATATAATAGGATTGGGTTTGAATCAAAGGTCTATGACAGTTGAAAATCTTGAAGTTTTAAAAAAATGCAAGAAAATTTATCTAGAAGATTATACTGTAGATTTTCCTTACAATAAACAAGAACTTGAAGACAATATAAATAAGAAAATAAAACCTGTGAATAGGGATTTTGTTGAAAGTCTTGAATTTCTAGATGAATCAAAAAAACTTGATATTGCATTGTTGGTTTATGGAAGTCCTTTAACAGCAACAACTCATATTACAATTTTAGATGAAGCAAAAAAATCAAATATAAAAACAAAAATTATTCACAATGCTTCAATTTTTGATGCAATAACAGAAACAGGATTACAATTATACAAGTTTGGAAAAATAGCTTCTATGCCCTCATGGAAGGATAAAGGAAAATCAAGTAGTTTTATAGATTTGATAAAACAAAACAAAACAATAGATGCACATAGTTTGATTCTCATAGATATTGGACTTGATTTTCAAACAGCTTTAGAACAATTAAAACAAGCATCTAAAGAAAAAGAATTTAATTTAAATGAAAAAGATAAAATTGTTTTATGCCAAACACTTGGAACAAAAAAGAGCAAGATATTTTATAGAACAATAGAACAATTCTCAAATCCAGATAATTTTGGCAATGTTAGAAAACCTTTTTGTTTAATAATTCCAGGAAAAATGCATTTTCTTGAAAAAGAGATTTTAGAAACTTTTTCTTAATCAAATCAAAAAATATAAAAACCCTTTTTTTGTGGTTTTTCTATGGCTAAAGTTGAATCTTTATTAAAAATTGTAAGAACAAGTTCAATTCTAGTTGGAATTATATCTATTATAATTATTATTTAAGCAAGTTCTCTTTTCTTGGGAACTTGCAGGAGTTTAAATGTTAGATACATATATATCAAATGACTTGCAGGAAAGAAAAACAAAAGAAATAGATGAATCTAGAAGAAAAAGATTCCAACAAGCACTTCAGGACAGAGATTATTCAACAGCTCAAAAATTAAGAAAACATCTTCCTTCAGAAATAGTTTGTTATCACTGCACATATCATTTAGACACTCTTGTTGCAGAATGGAAAAGAAAAGGAAGAGGAAAAAAACAGATTAAAGATTTTTCAAGAGATTTCTCTAGAAATGGAGAATTAAAGATATACCTTAAATATGCAAGAGAATTTGAATAAAAAACCAAATTTTATAAACCAACATTTCAATTAACAAATATAAAACAAAGAAATAAAAAATGGCAAAAATAGATTTTAAAGAAATTGAAGAAGAAACTCTAAAATTTTGGAAAGATAAAGAGATTTATAAAAAATCAAAACAAAAAAACAAGAATGGAAAGAAGTTTTACATGATGGATGGTCCTCCTTATGCTACAGGAAATATTCATATGGGAACTGCTCTTAATAAAATATTAAAGGATATTGCTATGCGTTCTCACCGTCTTCAGGGTTTTGATGTTTTTGACCGTGCGGGTTACGACACACACGGAGTTCCAATTGAATTTAAAGTAGAAAAAGAAATAGGAACAAAATCAAAGCAAGATATTGAAAAATTTGGAGTAAAAAAATTCATAGAAAAATGCAAAAAATATGCTACAAAATATATTGATGTGATGAATTCTGAATTTGAAAATTTAGGTGTGTGGATGAACTTTGAAGACCCTTATTTAACTCTTTCTGAAGAATATGTTGAATCTATTTGGGAGACCTTTAAATCAGCAGAAGAAAAAGAACTTTTATATTTAGGACAATATCCTGTTCATATTTGTCCAAGATGTGAAACAGCTGTTGCTTTTAATGAAATAGAATATAATAATCAAAAAGATACTTCAGTTTATGTTAAATTTCCATTGAAAAATAAAAAAAACACATATTTAATAATCTGGACAACAACTCCCTGGACTCTTCCAGCAAATACAGGAGTAATGATTCACCCAGAATTTGAATATCAAGAAATTAGTCTTTCAAATGGAGAGAAGTGGATAATTGCAAAAGAAATTATACCTAGTTTAATGGCTGAAATTGAGACAGGTTACACTCCTGAAAAAATCTATAAAGGTAAGGAAATGAAAGATTGGGAATATGAAAATCCTTTAGATAAGCACATGGATTTAAAACTAAACAAACCAAGAAAAGTTGTTTTATCTGGAAGATATGTTAATCTTGAAGAAGGAACAGGCCTTGTTCATGTAGCTCCAGGACATGGTAAGGAAGATTATGAAGTTGGAAGAGAAAATAATCTTGAAATTCTTTCTCCTGTTTCTATTAATGGAAATTTAGAAAAACAAACAAAAAAATATTCTGGAAAAAAAGCAAGAATAGTTGATAAAGAAATAATTGAAGATTTAGAAAAAGAGAACTTTTTAGTTTATAAAAAACAATATGAACATGATTATCCTTTTTGCTGGAGATGTGATACACCTTTATTAATGATTGCTCAACCCCAGTGGTTTTTAAAGATTTCAAAAATTCAGAAAAAACTTCTAAGAGAGAATGAAAAAGTTAATTGGAATCCTAAATGGATGAAACTTAGAATGAAAGCATGGCTTGAAGGTTTGTCTGATTGGCCTGTTTCTAGAAAAAGATATTGGGGAACTTCATTACCAATTTGGGTTTGTGATAATTGTAATAAAAGAAAGGTAATTGGAAGTAAAAAAGAACTTGAAAATCTCTCAGGAAAAAAAGTAAAAGAGGTTCATAAACCAGAAATAGATAAAATAAAAATTAAATGTTCTTGTGGAAAAGAAATGTCAAGAGTTTCTGATGTTCTTGATGTGTGGTTTGATTCAGGAGTTTCAAGCTGGGCAGCTCTTAAAAAAGGAGACAAAGATAATTTTGAAAAATTTTGGCCTGCTGATTTGAATATTGAAGGAAAAGACCAAGTAAGGGGTTGGTGGAATTCACAATTTATTCTTTCTGAAATAAGGTTTGGAAAAAAACCTTTTGTGAGTATAATGGAACATGGAATGATTCTTGATTTAGGAAAAAAGAAAATGTCTAAATCTAAGGGAAATGCTATTTCACCTCAAGATATATTTGAAAAATATGGTAGAGATTATTTGAGATATTATTTTGCTAAAACTTCAAAAGGTGAAGATTTTGCTTTTGATGAATCTGAATTTTCTGAAATAAGAAGAGTCTTCATGGTTTTAATTAATCTAAATAATTTCTTAAACCAATTAAGTTCAGAGAAAAACAAAAAATCATTAGAAGATAAATGGATTTTAAGTAAATTAAATTCAACATCTCAATTAGTTATTGATAATTACAATGAATATAGATTTCCTGAAGCAATAAGATTACTAGAAGATTTTATTGTAAATGATTTTTCAAGAACATATATAAAGATGATTAGAGATCGTTCTGATGAAGTTTATAATGTTATTAAGGAAATTTATCTTTCTTTATTAAAACTACTAGCTCCAACTTGCCCTCTTTTAACAGAATCAATTTGGCAGAAATTAAAAAAAGAAAAAATAGTTGAAGAAGAATCAATACACTTAACAAAATGGCCAACTCCAAACAAAAAATTAATAGATGAAAAACTAGAAAATGATTTTAATATTGCATTACAAGTAATTGAAAAAGGACTTGCAGAGAGAGACAGACAACAAAGAGGTTTGAAATGGCCCTTGCCTTCAGCAACTATTCTTGGAGGAAATCTTAAATTAAATAAAGAACTTCAGGAAATTATTAAAAATCAATTAAATGTAAAAGAATTAAAAATAAAATCTTCTGAAAACAAACAAGAAATATCTGTTTCTTTAGACACTAATTTAACTCCAGAACTTGAAGCTGAAGGTTATGCAAGAGAAATGTCTAGAACAATTCAGGCTTTTAGAAAAAAACTAGGTCTTGAGAAAACACAATTTGTTAATACTACAATTATTACTGAAGACAATTTTAAGAATATACTTGAGAAAAATCTAAACTTTTTAAAACAAAGAACAAATTCTAAAAAATTAGAAATAAGACCAATAGAAAAAGAAACATTTAAAAATATCTCTGAATTTAAAATAAAAGATAAAAGAGGAAAAATAGCAATAGATATTGCAGAATAGTCACCAATGAGTAATTCATTTATTTCACTCTTTTGTCATAATAAACTTTAAAAAGGTGTTAAACCTCAATATAATAAGAAAAATGATAGTACAAGAAGAATTTTTAAGTAGATTAAGAAAAATATTTGATTTAAATCTTTATGAAGTTAAAGTATGGACTGCACTTCTTTCAAGAGGAACAAGCACTGCTGGAGAACTTTCAAACATCTCAGATGTTCCTCGTTCAAGAACATATGATATTTTAGAGAGTTTAGAAAAAAAGGGTTTTATTGTTATGAGACTTGGAAAACCAATAAAATTTGTTGCTTTAAAACCAGAAGAAGTTGTAGAAAGAGTTAAGAAAAATTTAATGAAATCTGCTAATGATAAATCAAAAAGACTTGAAAAACTTAAAGGAGACGAGGTTCTTGATGAACTTAATTCTTTGTTTAGTAAAGGAGTAAAATTTGTTGAACCTACTGAACTTTCTGGAAGTATGAAAGGAAGACAAAATATTTATAATCATCTGGATATGCTTGTGAGAGATGCTGAAAAAACAATTACAATTGTAACAACTTCAGAAGGTTTAAATAGAAAAATGGAATCTTTAATGCCAAGTTTAGAAAAAGCAAAAAAACGTGGTGTTAAGATAAGACTTGCAGCTCCAATTAATAAGAATAATCAAAAAGTTGCTAAGGATTTTAAAAAAGTAGCAGAAGTTAGAAATCTTCAAGATATAAAAGCAAGATTTACAATTATTGATAGTAATCAATTAATGTTTATGTTATTAGATGATGAAAAATTCCATCCTAATTATGATGTTGGAGTTTGGATTAATACAGAATTCTTTGCTCAAGCTTTAGAACAGATGTTTGAACTTGCGTGGAAAAACATGAAATCTGTTAAATAATCATAAAGTAAAAAAAATTTAGATACTTTGGATATTGTTCTTATTAAATTATCTGTGGTAGCAGGAATTTTATTTTTACTTGGAATTTGGCCAACAGCAAGAAATTGGGCATTTACAATTAATCCTTTGTGGTTTTTAGTTACATTAATTATTCTTTCAATACGCCCTTTAATTAAATATTTTAAAAATTATTAAATTAAATATTTTATAACCTTTTTTGTTTGGCAATCTATGATATTTATATGAAAGAACTCTTTTTTAATAAATTATTGCACCTTCTTCAGGAACCTTAGCCAATATAAATTTTTTATGAGGATGTTTTTTTTGAGCAGTCTTTATAATTTACTTAATATTGTCACTAGAAGCAATAATATGTTCATTTAATAAGATAACCCATTTTCCCTTTATTTTTTTAGATTGAATAGTATTTTCCATAATATATATTATTCAATATCATTTAGATATCTTTTGATTTAAAACTTCTAAAGTTTTTCTTTTTTACCAAACTTCTTTAGTTCTGCCTTATCTTTAATTTTAAAAATTTCTAATCTTAATTTTTTTGCATTTCTTTTTTTCTTTGTAAAATTCATTGATTGAAATTTAATTTGTCTAAAAGGAAGTTTATATTTTTTAGCAAGTTTTAGATAATTCATAAAATTAATCTTGCATTTATTTTTTCTTTTGTTTTGAATTCTTGAAAAAATACAAGGGTCTCCTATAACTTCTCTTCCTATCATAAGATAATCAAATTTTTTAAGTAATTCTTTGTAATTATCTTCATTTACATTACCAGAATAAATTACAGGAAGAAAAGTTTTTTCTTTTAATTTCAATGCAAATTCTTTATCAGGAATACCAGAATAACCTTGTTCTTTTGTTCTAGGATGAATTGCAATAGCATCACAATATTTTTCAGCAATTTTTAAAATCTTAAAGGAATATTTTGATTTTCTGATTTTTACACAAACAAATTTCTTCTTTCCAGCATATTTTCTTATTTCCTTTAATATTTTTTCAATATTTTTCAAATCCCAGTCCATATAACTTCCAAATCTATATTTTCTTGCATTTATTGCAGGACATCCAAGATTAAAATCCCAACCAGAAACTTTTTTATTGTGTTTTTTTATAAATTTTTTAATTTCCTTAGAATTTTTACAAAATAATTGACAAACAGGTTTATCCTTAAAAAATAATTCTTGTCTTGCCCTAGGATGTATTAATCCTGTCCAAGTTAAACAACAACCAGCTTTTTTACAAAGCAGTCTAAATGCAATATCATTAATTTCTGCCATTGGTGCAAGAAAAATTCTATTTTCAACTTTCTCTGAATTTTTAATTTTTAGATTTTTTATGGTTTTTAATTGATTGAAATTTTTCATATAATTTTAAAAACAAAAACAATTAAAAGCCTTGCTGTCTATTCTTTTATATATAAAATTAAAAGAGATGTAAATTAAAATGCCATATGATGTAATTATTGGAAGAAATAAAGAAGACAAAAAGGATTTAGGAGAAAGAGGTTTGATAGATATTGGAAAAGGTTATGTCCAGATGGGCCAATATACTTCTTTAAGCAATAGAATTTTAATGGATGTTGCAAAAAGCCATGTAGTTCTTGTAGCAGGAAAAAGAGGTTGTCTAACTGAAGATACTCTTGTTTTTACAGATAAAGGATATAAAAAAATAATTGATTTTGATAATAAAGAGGACAAGGTTTTATCTTTTAATAAAGAAACAGAAAAATTTGAATGGGAAAAAGCAGAACTTTTAGAATATGCTGTTGAAGAAGATTTAATAAAAATAGAATTTGAAAATGGAAAAGAATTAAAATTAACTTCTGAACACCCTTTATTAAAAAATGAAAATAAAAAATTAAATTGGGAAAAAGCTTGTAAATTAAAAATAGGAGATAAAATAGTATGCACAAATGACAATAAAAATATTAAATATACTTTCATAAATGATATCTCTCATGTTGAAGATATTAAAAGAGTATATGATCTATCAGTAGATAAAAATCATTCATTCATAGCTAATGGAATTATTTCTCATAATTCAGGAAAATCCTACACTCTTGGAGTTTTAGCAGAAGAACTTTCTGATTTACCTGAACCAATAAACAATAATATTGCATCAATTATTTTTGATACAATGGGAATCTATTGGACAATGAAATACAAGAATGAAAAAGACAAATCTTTATTAGATAAATGGAATCTCAAATCAAAAGAACTTCCTGTCAAGATATTTGTGCCTTTTGGATTTTATGAGAAATATACTTCTCAAGGAATTCCAGTGGATAAATCATTTGCCCTTGATCCAAGTGAATTAAATGCAGAAGACTGGATAATAACCTTTGGTCTAGATTTAACAAATCCTGTTTCAGTTATAATAGAAAGAACAATAAATAAATTAAAAGAAAAAGGAAGTTTTAGTATTTCAGAAATAATTGAAAACATTAACAAAGATGAAACAACTTCTCAAGAAACAAAAAATGCTGCAATAGGATTATTTGAGTCTGCAAATACCTGGGGAATTTTTTCTAATGATAAAAAGAATTCAACAAAAATTAGTGATTTAATTAATGCAGGAAAAACAACAATTATAGATTTAAGTGTGTATAATTCTATTGGAGCACTAAATGTTAGAGGACTTGTTATTAATTTAATTTCAAGAAAAATATTTAATCAAAGAATGGCAGATAGAAGAGTAGAAGAAATAAAATCTGTTTCATCAGGATTAAATTATTTTTCATCAGCTTCAAATCAAGAAAAAAAAGAAAATCCTCTTGTTTGGATTTTTATAGATGAAGCTCATGAATTTTTACCTTTAGATAAAAAAACAGTAGCAACAGATGCTCTTGTTCAGTTATTAAGAGAAGGAAGACAACCAGGAATTTCTCTTGTTTTAGCAACACAACAACCCGGGCAAATACATAGAGATGTAATGACTCAATCAGATATTGTAATAAGTCACAGAGTTACAAATCATTATGATTTACAAGCTCTTAATTACATAATGCAAAGTTATGTTTTCAAAGGATTAAAAAAATACATGGATGAACTTCCAGGATTAAAAGGAAGTGCAATAATTCTAGATGACAATTCAGAGAGAATTTACTCATTAAGAATGCGACCAAGATTTACCTGGCACGGGGGTGAGGCTCCAAGTGCTGTTTCTAAAGAAAAGGAATTGTAATTAGGAAGTGCCAGGTTCCTGGCAGGGTCGAGCAAGTCTGCGAAATTTTATTCTGAAAGTTAATTTAAAAAGTCTGAGCAGGCTTGGGAGATGAGTGAGGCTCCAAGTGCTGTTTCTAAAGAAAAGGAATTGTAATTAGAAAATATAGGGTTGTGTTACTTTTACTAAATGATAACAATACCGAAAAGTTTATAAAGTAAAGATTTCTATCACAAGAGAAGTTAAACTACTCAAAAGTAGTATAAAATAACATGAAACAAAAAATAAATATTACAATAGATGAGGATAAATTAAAACTAGCTGAAAAGCTATTACAATCTGGT
>CAYWQI010000005.1:17795-26296 GCA_964460535.1 Candidatus Woesearchaeota archaeon | reverse complement strand
TCAATACAACAAAGATTAGATTTAATAAAAAGAAATACAGAAGAGATACTTGGAGAAAAGGAATTAGAACAAGCATTAAGCAAGAATAAAGATTTAAAACATTACATTGGGTTTGAAATTTCTGGAAAACCTCATCTTGGGCACGGATTGGTTTGTATGTTAAAAGTTAAGGATTTAATGGATGCAGGAATTGATTGTAGAATATTTCTAGCAGATTGGCATTCTTGGATTAATGATAAACTTGGAGGAAATTTAGATGTTATTAAAGAAGTTGCGGTTAATTATTTTAAGGAAGTAATGAAGGCAGGATTTAAATGTGTTGGAGGAGATCCAGATAAATTAAAATTTATTTTAGGAAGTGATTTGTATCATAACAATGATTTATATTGGTTAAGTGTTATTGATATTAGTAAAAACATTTCATTATCAAGGATTTTAAGAAGTATCACTATCATGGGTCGTAAAGAAGGAGAAGCCGTGGATTTTGCAAAATTAGTATACCCCCCCATGCAAGTTGCAGATATTTTTATTCAGGGAATCCATATTCCTCATGCAGGCATGGACCAAAGAAAAGCACAGGTCGTTGCAAGAGATGTAGCAATGAAACTTTCTTTTTCTCCTTTGTTAGATCATCAAGGAAAACAAATGAAACCTATGGCTATCCATGGACATTTAATTATGGGACTACAAAAACCTCCTATCTGGCCAGTTCCACAAGATAAGATAAAAGATTTGAAATCAGAATTGAAAATGAGTAAGTCAATTCCTAGTTCATCAGTTTATATGGATGATTCAATTGAAGATATTAAAAAGAAAATTAGTAAGGCCTTTTGCCCTGAAAAAAATATCGATTATAATCCTCTTTTAGATTGGGCAAAATATCTTGTTTTTGCAACAGGTAAAAATTCAATTTTAGAAGTAAAAAGAGAGGATAAATTTGGAGGAGACAAAATTTATAATTCTTATAAAGAGTTGGAAAAAGATTTTGAATCTGGTACCTTACATCCAGTTGATTTAAAAAACGCAATGGTAGAGAAATTGGTTCAACTTCTTGAACCAGCTAGAGAACATTTAAATTCCCCAAAGATAAAGGATATGAAAAAGAATATGGAAAAATTAATGGTTGCTAATAGGTCAGTTTAAATCAGAGAGAATGTTCTTAATTTTTTCCCCTTCTTTTGTCAAGGACCAATTATTTTTATCATTTTTTATAAATATTCCTTGTTTTATTAGTTTATTTATCCAATTGTAACAAATAACTTTTTCATCCTTTCGAACTCTGCATACTTTTTCAATGTTAAAATTACATGGTAATCTGACAAGATATTTTTGGCTATTGTATCTTTTATGGTTTTGGATAGATTTTCTTAATTGTTCTTCATGTTTTTCGTGAAATTTAAATAGTTCCAGAGATTTTATTTTTAATAAGGAATTCCAGTTAAGAGTTGAACGAACTATGTAAAGGTTTGGTTTTTTTGATTCAATAATCTTGCTATCAAGTCCTATCTTTTTTAACAATCTTTGATAATCTTGTGCATAAAGTTTTTGCCCTTCATAAAAACATAACCTGTGATGTGTTCCTTTTTGTTTGTTTGTATATGCGTTATAGTTTCCATCACCTGCAAATAATCCTTGAATAAACTTAATATATATCTCCATGTGTCTTGGAAGATCCAAACTAATATTTTTTAGGTTTTTTCTTATCAAATCCATTGAATTTATAATTATCTCAGAGAGTATTTGTGAAGAAATTGATAGTCTAATACTAAAATCCCTTAAATTTTTTTCTTTTCGAATTTTTATATTTTTTAAGGGTATTTTTAGAGCACAAAGTTCTTTTGTGATGTATTCTTTTTTTGTTTTGTTGCTTTTTGAGAATTTTATTTCTGCTTTCCATAAGACTGGGTCTATTACTTTGTTGCTAATTTTAAGAAAGTCTTTTATTAATGCAAGATTAGTATTGGTTATAACAACATCTTGTTTACGTTTTCCTCCTTCTGCCTGATAATATCCTAGAAATCTACAAAAATTCAAGGGCGCAAACCTTGAAATTTTTATTTGCCTTAATCTTCCATTAAAGGATTTGTACAGACAGATTAATTGTGACCTTTTTTTTATAACATATATTTCAAAATTGTATTTTGTTGTTAAAGGAATTAAACCCATCAAATCAATTTTGTTATTTATTATTTTTAGGTAGTTTTTCCTTTTAACTTTTTCTAAAATTCTAATTCTAATTCTATTTTTTTTAGTGAATGCTTTTTTGTTTAGGTTCTTTTTTGAAACGACAAAAGATTTGTCATTTCCTAATTTATAGAAAAATTTTATTTTTTTATTAATAGATATCTCTACAAATTTATCTTGAATTTTTCCTCTAATTTGTTTAGGTATAGTTATTTTTATTACTCTATTCTTGAAATTTGGTCTTGGGGAATAGAAGATGTATTTCATACGCATATAAGTTATTAAATATACTTAAATCTTTTGTTTCTGGGTACCTGGTAACACTAATTACAAAGATAAATCAAATACCTTCCTTGAAAAAGGATTAATGGTAAAAACTTTCAGAGTTTAAACATAACAAATTATAGATATCTTTTTTAATAGTAAAAAATATCAGGACACAATCATTTAATAAGATTTCTGACAATATTAATTAAAATTTCTTATTGCTTATCAAATTTTCAAAGCAGAAAATTATAAAGAAGGATATTCCTTGTTTACCAGGCGCGTTTCTTATAGTTATCAAAGAAATTACATCCTCTGGATTTGAAAAATGCTGTTGCTGATGAAATCTTTGAGATGTTAAAACCAATACATGAGCATGAAAAAGAGTTGAATAAATTATCTGAAAAAGGTTGGAAAGAAAAGGGATAATTATCTTGTTTTAAATTCAACAATATCTAAATCTTTTACCTCATGTTTCATGCCTACTTTCTGAGCTGGAAATTTAGATGAAGGTCCCCAGATTCTTGTTTCTTTAACTTGTTTTGAAAATCCTTTGAGAATTTTTTCTGACACATCATAAATAGTTGAATTTGGTTCAAGAATTATTGGTTTTTCTTTTTTTGCATCTTCCTTTTCTTTGTTAGGGTCTTTGGTGTAAATTCTGATTTTATCAAAACTTTGGAAAATTTTATCTCTTAATTCTTGAATTCCTTGTTTTGAAATAGTTGAAGTTAAAACAAAATTTAATTTTTTAGATTTTAAATTTTCTGATATCTTTCTTTTTTGATTTTCAGATAAAGGATCTATTTTGTTAAAAACAATTATTCTTTTTCCTAAAGATTTTGATTTATTTAAAGTTTCAATTGCTGGGGGAATTTCTTCTAGATTATTAATTATTATTAAGATAGTGTCTGCAGTATTAATCAAACCTTTATCAAAGTATTCTGATTCAATTGCAGGATTTTCAATTAATTGAACTTGAACTCCAGAATAATCAATCATTCCTACTAGAGGTTGTTTTGTTGTAAAAGAATAATTTGCTATTTCAGGTTTTGTATTTGTAAGAGTTTTTAATATTGAGGATTTTCCTGTATTAGTTTTTCCTATAATAAGGGCCTGCATTTCTAATTTTTTAATTCCCTCTTTTCCACCTTTTGAATTTTTAGATTCTTTTTCTTTTGAATATTTTAATTTTTTAAGACGAGTTTTTAATTGTTTAAGAAGATTCTCAGATCCTTTGTGTTTTGGAGCAAGAGAAATCATTTTTTTTAAAGCTCGAATTTTTTGTTCTGTTCCAACTGCAGAAAGATATTCTGAATTTGCTTTGTCATATTCTGGAGATGCATTGATTGGCATATTAAAGAAAAAAAGGGTTAATTATTTAAATTCTTTTGTTTTTAGTTTTATATGAAATTTATTAAAGATAAAAAAGGAGGTTTATTTATTAGTTTTGTAATTTTTATTCTCTTAATTTTACTTATGAGTTTTTTTGTTTTGGATATTACTGGAAAGGTTATTCAGGAACAAGGACATTATATCTCTAAGGAATGTTTTGATAATTGCATAGAAAAAGAGTGTGAAGATTTTAAAGGAGAAAGATTCTTGAAATGTAGGGAAATTTTTAAGGGAGATTGTATAGATAATTGTACTTCCTTTGTCAATAATAAGAGTAATAAGAACAACCTTTTTTTTGAAGAATGGTTTTTTATATCTTCTTTTTTTTAGTTATTTATGAAAATTCAAAATAAAAGATTGTCTCAGAAATTTTTTTCTAAACCTTCAGATGTTGTGGCAAGGAATTTACTAGGAAAGGTCTTATGTCGCAGATTGTCAGATGGAAAAGTTCTTAGAGGAAGAATTCTTGAAACTGAAGCATATTTTGATGAAAATGATCCTGCAAGCAGAGCAAGCAAGTCAGGAAAGAAGATAAATAAAGTTCATGAAATGATGTTAAAAGAACCAGGCAGGATTTTGATTTACAATGTTCACAAGTATTTTATGCTGAATTTTGTTACAGGTAAAAAAAACAAGGCAAGTGCTGTTTTGATTCGTTCTTTAGAACCTCTTAATTTTTTTGGTCGTTGTTCTGGACCTGGTTTAATGACTGAGTGTTTAAAAATAAATAAAAAATTTAAAGAGGAATTTCATGGAATTAATTGTTTTTCTGATAAAAGCAATTTATGGGTTGAGGATTCTTTAGAAAAAATTCCTAAAACAAAAATCAATAGAAGTTTTAGAATTGGAGTTACAGAAGATTTAAATGAAAAGCATAGGTATTTTATTAATAATAGTTTTATAAATAATAAATAATATTTTTTTAAATGGGATTAGAAGCATTATTTGTTTTAATTGCAGGTCTTGGAGCAGGAATCATAACTGGTTTGTTTGGAGCAAGTGCAGTAAATTTTGCAGTTCCTGTTTTGATTATTTTTTTGGGATATAATCCATATTTAGCAATAGGATTATCTTTAGGAATAGATGTTTTTTCTTCTTTATCTTCTTCAATTGAGTATTACAATAAAAGAAAAATTAAATTCAAATCTGCAGGAACACTTATTTTTGCATCTTTTATTGGAGTTGCATTAGGAAGTTATTTTTCTGTTTATATACCTACTATGAAATTGCAATGGTTTTTGGGAATGTTAATTTGTTTTAGTGGAATTTTGCTTGCTGTGAAAAAAGGAGAATTTTCTATTCATGATATTTTGAAACTAAAGAGACATTCAAGAATTTATAAGGCATTTGTATGTATTTTTCTTGGAATTTTAGTAGGTTTAAACACAGGAATTTTTGGAGCTGGAGGAGGTTTATTAATTTTTTCAATTCTAGTAATGTTTCTTAATTATGATATCCATTCTTCTATTGGAACTTCTATTTTTAGTATGGTTTTTATTGCTTTTATTGGAGCAGTAATACATTATATTGTAATGCCTTTTTCTCTTTATCATCTTTTTTTAGGTTCAATTGCAGGAATTATTGGAAGCTATTATTCTGCTGTGATTGCCAATAGAATTTCTGGAAAATCTCTGTCATTGATAACAGGAGTTATTATCTCTATTTTAGGAGCAGGAATGTTTTTGAAAGCTGTTTTATTTTAATACTATTAAATTTAAATAATCAGTTATTTTTTAATTATTAATAAAATGAATAAAAAAGAAATAATCTCAAAAGTTAAGGAAAAAAAGGAATTTTCTCAAATTACAGATAAGGATATTGAGAAGGTTTATTTATTATTTGAAAAAAGACAGACAAGTGATGAAGAAAAAATTAAACTTATTAGAAAAACATTGCATGAAACATTTACTTCAACTTTAAGTCAAAAATTATTGAATTCAAATATTGTGAACAAAAAATCTCCTGAAGAAATTTTAAAAAAACACATTTCAACTAAAGAAAGGTTTGATTATTATGAAGAATTTTATTCAAGAATTTTAATGAATTTTGAAAATCAGAGAGTTTGTATTTTTGATCTTGGAGCAGGAATTAATGGTTTAAGTTTTAAATATCTACGAGAAATAAATTCTAAGATTAGTTATATTGGAATAGAAACTGTCAACCAACTTGTTGAATTAATTAATTATTATTTTAAAAACAAGGGTTTTGAAAATGCCAGAGTTATTAATGAGAGTTTGTTTAATTTAGATAAAATTATTAGATATATTAAAAACCCAAAAGAAAATAAAATTATTTTTTTGTTTAAGGTTATTGATTCTCTTGAAAGAATTGAGAGAAATTATAGTAAAAAATTAATAAGAAAAATTTTTTCTTGTTTAAACAAGAATGACAAGGTAATTGTAAGTTTTGCAATCTCTAGTCTTGTTAAAAATAAAAAATTTAAAGTAAAAAGATATTGGTTTGAAAATTTTTTAAAACAAGAAAAAATACAGATTGTTGAGGATTTTATTTTAGGAAATGAAAGATATCTTGTTCTTAAGAGATAAATTTAAATAGATTTTTTCTTTGTTTTTTTATGAAGAAAATATCTTCTTCAGAAGTAAGGGTAAGAACAAGAAATGCTCCAGATTATGTCTCGGATTTTAAAAAAAGGACATTAAGATTTCTTGTGGAAATAAGAGGTTTTGGAGTTTTGTTATTTTTAGTTGGATTATTTTAGTTGGAGGAGTAATTCTTTTTATAGATTATCTTGTTGGAAAACTAGTATAGATATTTTTAAAAATAGTGTTTTGTTCTTGTTTAAATGGTTTCAAAAAAATCTGATTTTTTTAAGAGAACTCTAAAAAATGGAATGACTGTTTTATTTGAAAAAAGAGATTTGCCTGTTGTTTCTTTATCTTTTGCAGTAAAAGCTGGAGCAGTGAATGAGAAATTAGAGGAAAAAGGTATTAGTCATTTTATTGAACATATGTTATATAAAGGAACACCAAAAAGAAAAACTCAAGATATTGCTGAAGAAATTGAAAGAGTTGGAGGAGATTTAAATGGGTTTACAAGCCAAGAAATTGTTGCATTTTGGTGCAAGATGCCTAGTGAGAAAATTTCTATTGGATTAGAAGTGCTTTCTGATTTAATTAAAAATCCTTTATTTGATGAAAAAGAATTTGAAAAAGAGAGAAAAGTTATTTTTGAAGAAATTAAAATGTACAAAGACAATCCAAGATTACATGTTTTTGATAAAATTAGTGAGAATCTTTATGAAGGAACTTTAGGAAAACATATAGCAGGAGATTTTGAAACAATGAATTCAATAACAAGAGATTTTATGGTTGATAAATTTAAGAAATGGTTTCAACCTAAAAATTTGATTTTATGTGTTGTTGGCAATGCAAATTTTGAAAAACTTTGTGGTTTTGTTGAAAAGAATTTTTCTTATGGAAATTCAGATGAAGAAATTCCAGAACAAGAAATTAAAAAAATAAATAAGACAGAAACAGAAAAAAGAACTGGAATAGATCAGGCTAATATGGTTTTTGCATTTCATTTAAATTCAGAAGAAGAGTATGCTGCAAGAATTCTTAATTCTTTTATGGCTGAAGGGCTTTCTTCTAGATTATTTAGTGAGATTAGGGAAAAAAGAAATCTTGCATATTCTGTTAAAGGAGAAGTAGATGTTGGAAAAAGATATGCTTATTCAATGGTTTATGTTGGAACTAAAAAAGAGAGTATAGAAGAGATTAAAAAAATAATTCTTAAAGAATATAAGAAATTTTCTAAAGAATTTAATGAAAAACAACTTCAAGAAATCAAAGAGCAATTAATTGGAAATTATAAGATTTCTATGGAAGATTCTAGAGACCAGATGATTAATTTATTAGGAAGTGAAATCAAGAACAAGGCAGAAGATTTTTATGAATTTGAAAAAGAGATTTCTAAAGTCAAGTTAGAGAATGTAATTAAAATTTCCAAAAGAGCATATGAAAAATTTAGTTTTTATGCTTTGATTCCTGAGGATTAATTTTATATATTCTTTTACATGACTAGAGAGAGTTTTTATTTTCTTTATTTTTTTCAATAATTTGTTATAATTCCCGTGTTTTTGTTTTTATTTTATATATCAAAATATAACAAAATTTATAAAGGTTTTTTTCATATGAAGTTTATGAAAAGAAAAAAATTTGTGGCAAGTCTTGTTCTTTTATTAATGGTTATTTTTTTAAGTTTGAGTTTAATAAGTGCTGGATGGTTTTCTGATTTTTTTGACGGAATTACTGGACAAGTGACAGATTCAAGTTCTTCAGGTTCTGGTGGAGGAAGCATTAAATTTGAAAATTGTTCTCAACTAACACCTCTTTATAGGTTTTATAATTCTGAGATAGAAAATCATTTTTATACAATAAGTGAAAGTGCAAAAAATAATCTTGAAAACACAGATTATTCCTATGATTGGATTGCAGGGTATGTTTATCCAAACCAAGTTCAAGGAACTACTCCTCTTTATAGGTTTTATAATTCTGAGATAGAAAATCATTTTTATACAACAAGTGAGAGTGAAAAAAATAATCTTGAAAACACAGATTATTCTTATGAGGGAATTGAAGGATATGTTTATCCAAACCAAGTTCAAGGAACTACTCCTCTTTATAGGTTTTATAATT
>CAYWQI010000005.1:0-17695 GCA_964460535.1 Candidatus Woesearchaeota archaeon | reverse complement strand
AGTGAGAGTGAAAAAAATAATCTTGAAAACACAGATTATTCTTATGAGGGAATTGCAGGGCATGTTTTTGAAAAAAAATCTCATTGTGTTCCCACAGAAAAAGAAGAAAAAGAAAATATAACTTGTATAGATAGTGATGGTGGTTTGAATTATTATGAAAAAGGGAAGTTATTAAATCATTCCATAAGTGGAGTTGTTCCAGAAGATTATTGTTTGCCTGGCACCACAGATCAGCTTATTGAGAGACACTGTTTAGGCATTCCAAATAATCCCGGGAATTTTACTGTTCAATACACCTGCCCAAATGGTTGTGTTGATGGTGCTTGTGTTAATGAAAGTGAAGATGAAAATGAAAGTTATATAATAGAAAAAGATTTTGGGGATTTAATTTTTAAAGATGCTTCTGTTCTTAGAGATAATTGTGAATTAATGGAACTTGAAAAAGGAAAAGATGAAGGAACTTGTGATTCTTATATGGGAAGTTATAAGTTATATAATGAATCTGAAAAGACAATTGTTCTTTTTGAGAAAAGACAGAATAGTTTTGATGAAACAGAAGTAGTTAATAGAATTATAGAGAATATTGGGGAAGAGTTTGAAGTAGATTATGTTGGAGGAGGGAATAAGATTGTGTATAACATTCTACTTAAAAATGGAGGATTATATGTGATGTGGGTTAGTGATGACATGATTTTCGCAATTTCTTACTTGGATACTTTTGCAAGCATGGAGGAGACAATGAATGATTTAGCAGGAAGTGATTTTGGAGAATTAGTAGAATCGTATGTTGACAAATACCCTTCCACTCTTGAAGAGCAAGAAAACATCCAAACATGTTCTGAGCTAATTTCTTTTTTAGAAACTCCAACAAATTTAGAAATTGAAAATAATGATTGGGAATTATTATATAATTCCACTTGGGAAAGTGATTATGATAAAAGAAAATCTTATTATTCACGTTGGAGATATAATTTTGATAGATATGCTTCAGATAATCAAGAAATTTATGCAGATGTAAGTGTTGATGAAATGCAAAATTCTGAAAAAGTAGAAAAAAGATTAAATTGGACATTAGAATATGATTTATGTGAACAAGATAGGATTGTTCTTGAAAATGGTTCTGAACAAATTGTTTATTTATGTAAAAATCTTTGGAGACTTGCTGATGATTCTCAAAAGATTTTGGATAATTATAATAATTATGAAAATGATATAAATGTTTTGTGGATCAAAGACAATAAATTATTTAGTATTGAAATTTCAGAGAATAATTATTATGGTTGTAATTCATATGAGGATTGTCAAAGACAAGAACAAGAGAGGCATAGAAGACAACAAGAGGATTTAATTGAAGGAATTGAAAAACTTATCAACAATGAAGAAGAATATGTTGGAGGATTTTATATTGGGTGGCCTGAAGAAGATTTTGTGAAATACTTATTAGAAAGATGTAATTCTGATATTGAAGAACAAGAAGGAGGATATGTTGGAGATTGGAGATGTAAGACAGAACCAGTAATTTGTCCTCCTCATGGAGAACAAACAGAAGTTTGTACTAGATATAATTCAAATTTAGGGAAAGAGGAAGTAAGAGAAGAAACTATCTTGTGTAATCCTGGAATGTGTTCAGGGTGTATGGTTCCAAAGAGATTTGGAATTGTAGGTGATAATAATTGTATTGAATATGGTTTTAGGTTTAGGCAAGAAACTGGGGACTTTGAATGGGTAGAAGAAACATGGTCAGAAACTATTAAAGGAGTATCTGAAAATGCTTCGGGATCATTATCTGTTTTAGATACTCTTAATCAGAGTCAATATCCTTCAATAAAAATTTACAAAAACAATACACTTGATTTTCGATATGAATATTGGAGCAATGAGACCTATAATTTCAAGGAAGGAGATCAATTAGATTTGATGTCTTTGGAGAGTTCTTCGAGTCAATTTGTGAAGTATTTATTTAAAATAGATTCTATATTTTTCGATTCAAAAAATTATGAAAATAGTTATTTTAATTATACTTTTTTTTATGAAACAGCCGATAGGGTACAAAATTATAGTAAATCCTATAAGGTCCCGGTTTATTTAGATATGTATTGTGATATAGATGGGCAAGTAAAACAACAGAAATCTCAACCCTGGCAAAGTTGCCAGAATAATTATGAGTGTGAATCTAATGTTTGTTCTTATGGTGAGTGTGTTGATTTAAAAGGTATGGCTGAAGATGCTAATGCTTTCAAAGGATTTTTTGTTAAGGTTATTTGCAAGCTTGGAAACTTGTTTGATTTAGATGATTATAATTCTTGTATTTATGAATATCTTGGAGAAGTTCCTTTAAAGAATGAAGATTCTAATGGCAGTGGAAGCAGTTCTCAATAATTTCTTTAAATAATATCTTTCAACAAACAAACTTAAAAACTCTTTTTCATTTTGAATTTTTATGACTAAAATAATAAAAGTTCCAGGAATAAATGGTTTGAATAAAACTAGGGGTTGTGAAAAAGCTCCTGACTTAATGCTCGAAGAGTTAAAGAATATTTATACTAATGAGAGTGGAAAGGAGATTAAAACTAAGGATTTGGATATCTCTGAGATTGAAATTGAGGGTTCCAATATTGAAGAAATGAGTAAAAAAATTTATGAAAAATCTCTTGAGATATTTAAAAATAAGGAAAAAACAATTTTTTTAGGAGGAGATCATTCAATATCTTTTTCTATTGGAAAAGCTTTTTTTGAGAATAATAAAAATTCTGGAAAAGAAAGTTGTTTAATTGTTTTTGATGCTCATCCTGATTTAATGCAACCTGTTTCTTCTGATGCTCCAACTCATGAAGAATGGCTTAGGGGTTTGATTGAGAGTACAGGAATTTCTGGAGAAAATATTTTATTAGTTGGTGTTAGAAACTCTGATAAAAAGGAACTTGATTTTATAAAAGAAAAACAAATAAAACAAATTAATTGTAATAGTATAGAGGAAGATATTGATAATATTGCAGACACAATAATGGAATTTACTTCAAGTAGGGAGACTTATTTATCTTTGGATATTGATGTTATTGACCCTGCATTTGCTTCTGGAACAGGTTATTGTGAGGTAGGGGGTTTAACAAGCAGACAATTATTTTATTTATTAAGTAGAATAAAAAAGATTAAGAGTTTAAAAGCAGTTGATTTAGTTGAGATAAATCCTTTGCTAGATAATAAAAATAAATCTACTGTTAAACTTGGAACAAAAATTTTAAAGGAATTGATTTAATTGAGATAAATTCTGAAAAAAATAAGAAATATGAAAATATAGCTTTGAAACTTGGAGCTAAAATTTTAAGTGAGTTTTTGTGATTTGTTTTAAATATTTTAATTTGAGGAGAAAAAGATTTAAATAGTTAGTCATATAAGTTTATACAATAATAAACAATGAATATTTTACATTATCCTAAATTAGATTCAATCTTGATGGTTGAGAAAGTGATTAAAAATAGTGAGGATTATCCTACAAGGACAGAATTGTGGAAGTCCCTTCCAAAACAAATGCAATATCAAACTTTTAAATTAATACTGAGATATCTAGAAGATTCTAATAAGATAATGTTTCAAGACAATAAAATATTCTGGATTTTTCCTGACAACAAAAAACTAAATGATTTGATTGCAGGAGAGATTTAGATTTTATATGAAAACAAAAGAAGTAAAATTTAGTAAATCCTTATTTAAAATAAAACTGCAAATTGAAAAAGAACTTTCTAAGGGTGATAAAACTAATGAGGATTTATACAAATTAATTTCAAAAGCTAATGATTTTTTAATCCACGGAAGAATTGGAATTCCGGTTTCTAAAAAATTGCCCTTATTTAAATATTATAATGATAAATTTGGTGTTACTAATCTTTTTTTAATTAAAATTAGTAAGGAAGGAAGAGCAGTTTATACTAATGTATCTGGCGGAGAATCTAAAATCTTGCAGATTATTTTGCAAGTTCACAAAAATCACAAGGATTATGAAAAGGTTGGAGGATATGAGTAATCAACAGAATCTAGTAACACTTATTATAAAACAAGATTAAAAATTCTTTTTCTAACAATAAATTAATTGTAAAGATTCTTAATAGAAATATAAAAATTTACAAGATATGTTTATTAACAAAAAATTTTCAGATTTTAAACATAATAATTTATAGAGATATTTTTTAATAATAAGGAATTTAAAGGCACAAATGTCCAAGAAGGCTTCTAACTATATGTTATATTAATTAAAATTTATTATTGCTTATCAAATTACAGCTATAGAAGACTATTAAGAAGAACATGTCTTGATTGCTGGCTTTGAAAAAAAGTTTTATAAACTTTAATTTCTTCTTTTTAATATGAGATGTTTTATTGCTATTGAATTACCTGAGCATGTTAAAAGTAAGGTTTTTCATGAAATTGAAAAATTACAAACTGCTGAAGGAATTTCTGGTAAATTTACAGATAAAAATAATCTGCATTTGACTTTAAAGTTTCTTGGAGAATTAACTGAACCAGAGATTGAGGAGATTAAGACAAAATTACAAGAAGTTTCTGAGAAGTTTTCAGGAAGTTTTGATTTGTTAACTCAAAATTATGGTTTTTTTCCTTCTAAAGAACACATTAAGGTTGTGTGGTTAGGTGTAAAAGACAATGAAAACAAACTTCTAGAATTAGAAAAAGAAATTTCCAAGAATCTTTTAAAATATCCTGGAGATTTCAAGGAATTTAAACCTCATTTAACTTTAGGAAGAATAAAAGATATTAGAGACAAAGAAAAGTTTTTTGAAAAAATAAATAATTTAAAAAAAATAAAAGAAAGTTTTCAAGTGAATAAAATTGTTTTAATGAAATCTGAACTTACTTCAAAAGGTTCTTTATATAGAAAGATACAAGAGTTTAATTTAGAAAGAAAATAATTTTTTAATTTAAGCAGAGGTTTTTATATAAAAAATTAATAAGGAATTTCTCTTAAATTTATAATTGAATCTGCTTTTTTTCCAATACATTCTCTTAAATTTTTTTCAGGAGCATTTAAGGTGTTTTTTAATGTTTTGAATTCATTTAAAAGTTTTTTAGCATTTTTTGGACCAATTCCTGGAAAACTTTCTAGTATGAATTGAATTTGTTCTTTTTTATTTAATGAAACTTTTTTTGGATTTAATCTTGAAGAAGTTTGTTTTTTATTATATATAACAGAAATAAATCTTGCAGTATCTTGAGAATCTTTTGTGTAGATAACAGGAATATTGTGTTTTAATAATATTGAGAGTAAAAAACCTCTTATTGAATTTGGATGCATGCCTCCTTTTTTATTAAAAAGAGTCTCAGAATAAAGTTCTTTTTCTGCAATTCCTTCTATAATCAAAAGTTTTTTATTGTATTGTTGAAGGTCTTTTATTTGATTTAAAAGTCTTTGGTTAGTCATACTAGATATAAAATCAGAAATTGTTTTTCTTTCAATAGCAATATCTGAAACTATATAGTCTGCAACTTTTAGTTCTTTTAATTCTATAGGAATTCCTATTTTTTTAAGATGCGTGGGAACCAGAGAATTTTTTTCTCTATAATCAATTAAAACAAGAGGTTTATTTTCTTTAGAATCTTCTTTAAAATCTTCTTTTTTTTCACTTTTTTTAGAAGAAAAGATTTCATTTATTGGTTTTATATGTATTGTTTTCATTTTTTGAATAATTCTTTATGCAAGTGTTTTTTGTTGTTCTGAATTATTTATTTTTTTTCCTGAGTTTAAATCTTGTTTTATTGAATCAATTGCACTGTGCATCTTTTTTTCTTTTGCTCTTGATACATAATAAAATGTTTCATCTCTAGTATTTTTTGTAATTAATATAATCAATTTTCCTTTTGAAAGTCTTGCTGTTCTTCCACTTCTTTGTATTGAACGAATAGCAGAAGGAATAGGTTCATAAAAAATAACTGCAGATACTTCTGGTATATCAAGCCCTTCTTCAGCAATGCAGGTTGCACAAAGAACATTTAAATCATTGTCTGAAAATTTTTGAATCATTTCTTTTTGTTCTTTTTGACTTAATCCACTTGCCTTGTCTTTTCCAGAGGATTTTTTTGTTTGTCCTACAAAAACTCCTGCATTGATTTTAGGGAACTTGTTTAAATTTTTTGAAAGAACTGCAGCAGTTTCTCTGAATTGTGTGAATATAATTATTTTTGCATTTTGATTATTTTCAATTTCTTTTTTTATTATTTCTATGGATTTGTTTATTTTTGGATGTTCTTTTTGTTTTGCTAAAAGTTCATTTGCTGACATAAACAAATAATTGAATTCTTGTTTTGCAACAAGTTTTGAAACTCCTTTTGATTTCTTTTTTGATGCTTGTTCAAATAAATTTTGAAGATAACTTTGAAATCCTTTTAGAGTTTGAGTTTCAAGAAGTTCAATTGCGTGTTGAAGTTTAATTGCCTGAGCACATGCACTTAGAGCAGCAAGGTAATTAAAATTTTTGTTTCCTCTGGAAATTGTTGCAAACATTTTTTTCTGGAGATTAATTAAATTTACTTTTGTAGGTGCTGCATACAAAACTCTTCTAGATTTAAGTTCCTGAATATATTTATCATGTAATTCTTTTAAGACATGACGCATTTCTTGCATTTCAGCAGGAAGTTCTACATTGATTTTTGAAAATTTTCTTTCTTGAAGATATTCTGAAACATCTTCACTTTTTCTTGTTCTTAATTCAACTTCTTTAATATCTAGATTCTTGCATATTGTAGAGATTGTTTTTTTATCATTTCCAGGACTTGCTGTTAATCCAAGTATTCTTTGATTTTCTCTTGGAGATTGGGTTAGATATTTTTTTGCTATAAGAGCATAGTCATAGTTTTTGACACATCTATGAGATTCATCTTCTATTAATAAACAAACTTCTTCAAGAGTGTAGAGATTCTTTTTTAAGTCATTTGCAATACATTGGGGAGTTGAAAATATTATATCTGCAGAATCCCATATTTTTTGTCTTTGCTGGCTTTTTATATTTCCAGTAAATAATTCAAGAGAACCAAAAAGTTCTGGAAGATATTTTTTGAAACTTTTTAGATGTTGTTCTGCAAGGGGTTTTGTTGGAGCAAGAAAAAGAACTTTTTGTCCTGGAAATTTTTCAATTCTTTCTATTGCAAGCATTAAAGCTATGAGAGTTTTTCCAAGACCTGTAGGTAGAACTACAAGACAATTTTTTTCTTTACATGTCTTGAATATTTCTTCTTGATATTTTCTTGGAGTTATATTTTGCAAGAATTTCATTGAACATTAAATAAGGATAACAGTATATATCAAACCAACTAAAGATAAACCAAATATAAACAACCATAATGGAATACTTCCAAAAAAGATTTTGTTTCCATCTAGATTTGATAATGGAAGCATATTAAAAAAAGCATAATAGATATTTATTCTTGCAAAGTATTCATAACCAATTAAATAACCAATAATTGCAAAAAACATATTTGCAAGAATTCCTGAAACTGCAATCAATGCAATGTGAAATTCAGACATTTCTGTAAAACTGTATAAACCAAATCTTTTTGCAGCTCTATAAGTTTTTGCTTTTACTTCAAAGGTTAGGTTTGCCATCCAAGTAAATATTCCTCCTGTTAGAGCAGTTATAATTAAAGGAAGAATAATTCCAGCAGGAACTGGCTTGTGAAATTTTTTATAACTCTTAAAACCCCAACGATGTATTTTCCATATATTTGTTTCTATTTCTGAATCAAGATAATAACTTGTTATTTTTTTTGAAATAAGATTAATTAAAAGCACTAAGATAACAACAAAAAGGGTTTTTAAAAAAAATGCAAATGTTTGAATTAATGTGAGAGTAAAACCTAGGATAAGACTTGTTATTATAATTGCAGTTATTTCTTTTTTTGTTATCATGTTTTAATTTAGAATAAAGTAGTTATAAATTTTGTCTTTTTTAATATGTATACTCTAAAACGGAAAAGTATTTAAATGGTTTTTAATGAATATAATTAAGAAGATGAGAATAAAGTGATAGAATCTCTAATCTTCATTTTTAAAAAAACATAAAAAATGAGAATAAAGAAATTAAAAAATTTCTAACCCTCATTTTTAAAAACAAAAAACAAACAAAAAAATGAGAATAAAGAAATTAAAAAATTTCTAATCCTCATTTTTAAAAACAAAAAACAAACAAAAAAATGAGAATAAAAAAAATTTCAGACGCTGTTGGAACAAGAGTTTATACAGATGCAGGAGATTATTTTGGAGAGATTGAAGAAGCAAATTTATCTGAAAACAAGGTTGATGGTTGGAGAATAAAAGTTGGAGGAAGTGTTGTTTCTTTAATTGGAGGTGCTAGAGGAGTTATAATTCCGCATCAATTTGTTAAAGCAATTGGAGATATTTTTGTAATTAATAAATCTGCCTTACCTAGTGAAGAATCACAAGATTTTGGTGAATCTGGAGATAATGAGAATCTTGGAAATGACACAGAAGATTTAATTTAATAAATTTCAAAAAGAGAAAAAATGAATAATAAAGCACAATCAAATGTTGTTAATGTAATGGCTGGTTTAATTTTACTTGCAGGAGGATTTTCTTTAATATTCAATTATGTAAATTTAGGTTTATTATTAGCTGGTTTAGGAGCATTGATTGAAGCAATTAAAATTGTTATGCAAACAGGATTAAAATGATTGAATTACAATACGCAAACTTAATAGTAGGGGTTCTAGTAATTGTTCTTAATTTAATTCCTTTGATTACAAAAAAATATAAGTTTTTATTATTAACTTCAATCTTATCCTTATTTCTTATTTTATTATTAAAAATCGGAGTAGCAAATATTTAAAATGGCACAAGAAACAATATTACAACACTGGATAATTTCTCAATTTGCACTGCCTTTTTTATTAATATTTTTTATAGTTTTTGCAATTCTTAAAAAAACAAAAATTTTAGGTGAAGAATCAGAGCAATTAAATGCTTTAGTTGCATTTGTAATTGGGCTTATTTTTGTAGGTGCTGTATTTCCTAAGATGGTTGTTGAAAACATGATTTTATTTTTAACAATAGCAATGGTTGTATCCTTTGTGGGATTATTACTTTGGGGTTTTGTTTCAGGAGGAGACTTAAAAGGAGGAGATGGAGGATTTTTGAATGATAAGATTAAATGGATTATGGGTATTGCAGTTTTAATTGCAGTAGTAATTGCTTTACTTTGGGCAACAGGAGTTAATACAGGAGGAGTTTTAGAAAAATTATTTGATTCTGATTGGAGTCAAACTTTTTGGACAAATGTTTTATTTATAATAGTGATTGCTGCAGCTTTAGCAATTGGTTTAATAAAAGGTAAAAAATAGGTTTGTAGAAATAAAGAATTTGATAATAATTATATTTTTTCTAATTTTTTATGTTTTTGATAAATAATAAGAAATTTTAATCAATAGATTCTGAAGTTTTCTTAGATAATTGTGGTTTTGCATTCTTTTTCATTAGAGGATATTTGTCATAGTTATCTGTTTAAATCCTAAAGTTTTTTGCTTAAGATATTAGAGATTACAAATCAAATTTATTTTACAAATTTTTACAATATATTAAAAACATTTGATGTTAGTTTCGCATTAGAGAAGGGCATTTTAAGATTATTTTTTGTTAGTGTGTCTATGTACGAAATAACGAAACATATTTAAATAAGGTTTTTTTAATTTTATCATGGTATTAAAAGAGATATTAACAATGGCAAGTTTTTCTTCTTATAGTGGGGGTTTAGGAGACTTATTCAATACATGGGACCAAATGGGTTTTTTTGATATAATGCTTCCTTTTTTGTTATTGTTTTGTTTGGTTTATATTACACTTAAAGGTTTAAAGATATTTCAGGATAATAATTCAATTGCTGTTGTTATTTCAATTGCTGTTGGTTTAATGGCAATTCAATTTCCTTTTGTTTCAGAGTTTTTTTCAGAAGTTTTTCCAAGAGTGGGAATTGGATTAGGAATGTTATTAGTTATCTTTATATTTTGGGGATTGTTTTTTGATAAAGGAGAAAATAGTAATTGGCAAAAAACAACAATGATTGTTATTGGAGGATTGATTGCAATCTTTGTTTTATATAATTCTGCTCAAGCTTTTGGGTGGACTTTAGGAACTGGAGGAGATTTACCTAGATTTATAATTGACAAGATTTTACCTGCTGTTGTTTTGATTTCTTTAGTTGGAATAGCTGTTGGAGCAGGAAAACCAAAACAGAAAAAACAAATGAAGATTGGTTTAACTGATTAAGAATTATTTCTTTTTTGTTGAAGATTTTTTAGATTTTCTTGAAGATTTTTTAGATTTTGTTTCTTTATTGGTTTTTGTTTTTTTATCAAGAGCAGTATCAATGACTTTTCCAAAAGAGTCTTGCATCATTGACATTTCTTTTTTAATAGATTCAATATTATTTCCATAAGAACCCACTTTTTCTAGAATTGCTGATTGCATTCTATCAATTGAATTTTCAATTTTTGAAAGTCTTTTATCAAGATTTTGAATCTGGTTTTCAGAAAGAGCTTTAAATTCTTGTAATTTTGAAATTTGGGCCTGGATTTTATTGGTTGCTTCTAAAACAACTTGTTGAGCTATTTCAAGAGTGTTATCTGTTGAATATGAACTATAATCTTGTTGTTGATTGTATTCCTGGTTCTGAGGAGAATCTTGTTGTTGATTTTGATAATTCTGAGCATATTCCTGGTTCTGAGGAGAATATTCTTGAGGTTGTTGTGAATATTGTTCTTGTTGTTGGTTTTCTGAATTTTGTTGAGGTAATTGAGGAACCTGAGGAACTTGGGAATTGTAGTTTTCTGAATTTTGTTGCTCTTGTTCTTCATTTCCTGAAACAGCATTTTTCACTTGTAATTGACTCATTGCATTTTGTATTTCTGCAGGAGAGTGTCCTTGTTCTTGAAGAGATTGCACTACTTGAGAATCTTGCATTCCTTGTGATTTCATTTGATTTATTTGTTCTATTAATCCCATTATTCTTTTTTGAGGTTTTTTAATTCAGATTTTCTGACAAATTCAAGAGGTTGAAACATCTTAGCTTGTTTTGCCAAAACTTCAACATCTCTTTTTTTTGCAAATTTATCAAATTCTGATGACGCTGTTTCTATAAATGAAACCAGTCTTTTTAATTTTTCTTGCATGTCTTGAATTTGTTTTTTTAATTCTATTATTTCTTGTTTTTGAGACTCTTTTGTTTCAAGCAAATTTTGAGCTATTAATGACATTCTGTCTTTTGTTAATCTTTGTTTTTCTTCTATGTCTTGAACTTTCATAAACAAGGAATCTGCTTGTTGTTGGTTTTGTTGTGAAGACAAATCTTCTTGATTTCTTGCCATTTTTCTCTTTTTTTGTAGTAACTTAAAGAGAATTAGGTTTAAAATTGTTGTGGTTTTGAAGTTTTTATTTTTTAGTGAGTAATACTAAATAATTTTTAGTAATATATAGAAATATTTAAAAATACCTGATATTACTCTATTAAATAAAGAGGAGAATAAATTTTAGAAAAAAGAAATAATAATGAAACAAAATAAGAATAATAAAAAAGAGAAGATTAAAGGAATTAGTTTTTTTAGTTTTGCTAATTTAATAGTGTCTTTTTTGTTAATTTTTTTGATGGCTTCTTTTGTGTCAGCTTCATCAGAAAATTTATTTAATTCAACTTGGAATACCTCTGCTGTTTCTGATGGTTCTTCTGATGCAAACCAAATCACTCTGCCTTTAGTTGATGATGTTTCTAGTTCTTATGATTTTGTTGTGGATTGGGGAGATGGAAATACTTCAATAGTCACTTCTTGGGATAGTGTGAATAAAACTCATACTTATGCTTCAGAGGGAGTTTATAATATTACTATAAATGGAACGCTTGTTGGTTTTAGTTTTAATAATGAAGGAGATAAATTAAAACTTTTAGAAATAACTCAGTGGGGAGATTTGAGGTTAGGGAATAATGGAGGTTATTTTTATGGAACAAGTAATCTAGATTTAAGTAATGTTGCAGATGTTTTGAATTTGAGTGGGACAACTGATTTAAATGTTGCTTTTAGAGAGTCAGGTATTTCAACTGTTAATCATATTAATGAATGGGATGTGAGTGGTGTTACAATCATGGGTTCGTCAGGTATTCCTTATGGGGGGATATTTAGGGGGTCTAATTTTAATGACGATATTTCAAATTGGGATGTTTCTAAAATTACCTCTATGTATGGAATGTTTAGAAGTACCCCTTTTAACCAAGATATTTCAAATTGGGATGTTTCAAATGTGGAATCTTTCAAGGATTTTATTTATTCAGCACAACTATCAACAGAAAACTACGACAAGCTTTTAATTAAATGGGCTCAATTGCCTTTGCAGTCTGAAGTTACATTTGATGGTGGAGATTCTCAATATAATCTTGGTCTTCCAAATGAATCAAGACAAGGTATGATTGATGATCCTGGATGGACAATTACAGATGGAGGAGATACAGGAGAAGAATTCAATAAATTTGTTTTTCAGATAGAGATTGAAGAGGATGGGCAGAACTTTACTTTTAGTGCAGATAATCCTGATTTAACTATTGATTTTTCAGGGGGTAGGGGGATAATCAATGTTCAAGAATCAGGAACAGATGTTTTGATAACTAGTCAATATTCTAAAAAAGGAATCTATAATGTTTATTTAAATGGAACTGCGAATAGAATTAGTTTTTATGGTGATGAGGAAGGAACTCCAACTCTTTTGAAAGATATTTTATCTCCTGTTTATCCTGCAGTTACTGGGATAAATTCAACTCATAGTATGTTTAGAGGAGCAACAAATATTACAAATTTTACAAGTCAAGATTGGTTTGATGAAACTAGTGGGAATGTTACAACAATGGCTTGGATGTTCTATGATTCAAGTAATTTTAATGGTTCTTCTGTTGTGGATTGGAATACTTCAAAAGTTACAAGTATGGGTTATATGTTTCAAGGTGCTTCTTCTTTTAATCAACCAATAGGAAATTGGGATGTTTCAAAAGTTGAAAGTATGGTTGCAATGTTGAGAGATACATCTTTCAACCAACCCCTAAATAATTGGGATGTTTCAAAAGTTAAAAAGATGTATAGGTTATTCTGGGGAGCTTCTTCTTTTAATCAAAATTTATCTGGATGGAATACTAGCGGAGTTACTACTATGTCCAGTATGTTCAGGGGAGCTTCTTCTTTTAATAATGGTGATGTTTCTCTTGGAAGTAATATTCCTTTAGATTGGGATGTTTCTAAAATTACCTCTATTGGTTCTTTGTTTATGTCTGCAGGTTCGTTTAATCAACCAATAGGGCATTGGAATACAAGTAAGGTTACTTCTATGCAGCGTCCTTTTGGTTCAGGATTTAATCAAGACATAGGAAATTGGGATGTTTCAAATGTTGTGACTATGGGGAATGATGCTGGTTGGGGTGGAACCTTTGCTAATGCAGATTCTTTTAATCAAGATATTAGTGATTGGAATGTTTCTAAGGTAACTAATTTTGGAGGGTTTTTAAAGAAATATGGTAGTGGAACACTTTCTTTTTCAACAGAAAATTATGACAAACTTTTAATTAAATGGTCTGAGCTTGATTTAAATGAAAATTTGGATTTTCATAGTGATAGTTCATATAGTTTAGGTTTGCCTTCTGAGAAGAGACAGCATATAATAGATGCTTTTAGTTGGAACATTACAGATGGAGGAGATACAGGAGAAGAATATATTTTAGAGCCGATAGTTGTTAATCCTGTAGATAATGGAAATTATAATTCTTCTAGTTTAGTTTTGAATATTACTACAAACAACACTCATTCAATTGAAAGAATTTGGTATGCTTGGAATGGAACTGAAACAAATTACACTTCTGCAGAGATGATTGATTTTCCTGAAGGAGAGATTGAATTAACTGTTTGGGTTGAGGATTATTTAGAAGAGACTAGGAATACAACTATTAGTTTTTTAGTTGATACAATTTATCCAGAAGTTGAATTTGGAGAAGGAACTCTTGATAATAATTCTTTTGTAAATGCAACTAGTATTTTTGTAAATGTCTCTAGTTCAGATGTAAATGAACAATATAGTTTTGTAAATTGGGATAATTCTTTGGTTGGTTGGTGGAGATTTGAAGAAGATTCTTGGAATGATGTTGATGGGGAAGTTAGAGATGAAAGTGGCATGGAAAATAATGGTAGAGCAAAGGGTGGAGCGAATACTGGTGCAGATGGTAAGTTTGGAAGAGCGGGGAGTTTTGATGGTGATGGGGATTATGTTGATTGTGGGAAGTCAGTTGGTACTGAAGGAGCCGATGCTTTGACTATGTCTGCTTGGATTAAAATGGATTCACTTCCTACAGGAGGAAGCAGCAAGTATCATATAACTGGACGATGGGGAACTACAGGTGAGGATTACCGTGTTATTGCTGGCAGAGTATCCAATTCAACAAGACTAGCACTTTTAACACATAATGGGTCTGACCCCCTCTCGGACTCTGTTACAGTTGATGAGTTATCTCCTGATACATGGTATCTTATATCATGGATTTATGATGGTGGAAACGGTGCAATATATCTTAATGGAGAAAAACAAGGTAATCTTACTGGGCTGAGTACATCCTTAAATAGTGATGCATCAAAAAGTTTTTATTCTATAGGTATGGACTCAGATTCTTTCGGTCTTTTCAACGGCTCCATCGACGATGTCCTAATCTTCAATAGAAGTCTTTCTGAGGATGAAATCAAATCTCTTTATAATGCAACAGCATATCAATATGAAAATACTTTTAGTGATTTGGATGAAGGAGAATATTCAACCAAGGGTTATGTTGTGGATAGTGCAGGAAATGTGAATTCAACAGAAACAAGAACAATAACTTTAGATACTATTGCTCCAACTGCAGAAGCCTTGCTCCCTTCTGATGAGAGTTATTCTAATGAAGAAGAAGTTAATTTTACATTGAATGTTTCTGATACAAATTTAAAAAATGCAACTTTAAAGATATTTAATGCTTCTGGGTTGTGGGGAGAATTTTCTCAAACAATTGGAGGAACAAGTGCAATAATTTATGAATTAGTAAATGGTTTTACTGATGGAATTTATACTTGGTTTTGGAAGGTTTTTGATAGGGCAGAAAATTTTAATATAACTGAAAATAAAACTTTAATTGTAGATTTAATTTCTCCAAAAATTAAATTTGTTTCTCCTACACCTGGAAATAATACAGGGGTTACAGAAGGTTTTACAATAAATGCTTCAATTGAAGAAGATTATTTAGCGAATGTGACGTATAATTGGGATGGGGCAGATTATGCTCTTGATTTAAATCACTCATTAAAACCTCTTGATGAACTTTATGAGGGATTGGTTTTATTTATGGATTTTGAAAATAGAAGTGAATATGGGGAAAATGACAGCCTTGTTTATGATTATTCTGGTATGGAAAATAATGGAACAGTTTATGGAAATTCAAGTTATACTGAATATGGAAAATACGGAAAAGGGATTGAATTTGATGGTGATGGGGATTATGTTGAGGTGGGCAATGATCCTCTTTTGAATTCTGATTCTTTAACAATTTCAATATGGGTTAAAAAAAGAAGCTTGGACTTTTCGACAACTAATACTTTTTTAGCAAAGGCGTATGTTGGGACTAATTCTCGATGGGAACAATATTCTCTTTATTATACTTCGGATGATAGAATTGGATTTAAAATTTCTAATGGTTCTGTTAATAAAAATATTAATTCTTTTGAAATTTCAGATACTTCTTGGCATCATATTTTAGGAACTTGGGATAATTTAACCAAAGAGTTTGTTCTATATATTGATGGTTTGAATGTAGATAGCGAAATTATTCCGGATTATTTCATACAGAATACAGATTATAAATTAGGAATTGGAGCAGAAGCTGCTAGTCCCAGATCTTTTTTCAACGGCTCAATAGATGATGTTATGATTTATAATCGCTCTTTATCTGAAGATGAAGTTAAGCAAATCTATTCTTCACAATTAAGCAAGTTTCCAGATGCTCCTGAAAATAATTCAATAAATTACACAAGAAATGAATCTTTTGATAGCGGAAATGTCAACATGACTCTTTCTACAAACGATGTGAATGTTAGTCAATTTTATTTGGATGTTGTTCAAGGAGGCCTTACTCTTGGACAAAGTTATAACTTCTTCATGTCTACTAAAGATTTAGCTGGAAATACAAACACAACTGAAATTCTTAGTGTTATTGCAAATACTCAGAATATTTATAATTCAGTAGATTTTTCTCCTGGATTAACTAGTTATGATGAAATTGATCCTCTGAAAAATGTGACTGTTACAACAAACATCACAAGTAATGAGGATAATTTCAATAGTGCGATTTTGCAATGGAAAAATTCTACACAGAATTGGAGTGATGTTGAAGGAATTTCTGAACAAAATATTTTAATGAGTTTGTTGGATCATTCTGAAGGTGTTTCTATTTTACAAGGTAATCTCACTTTACCTTCTTATGAGGGAAATATTACTACAAGAGTTTGGTCAAATGATACAGAAGGAATGGTTTCAAATTCATCTGAATATGTTCTACAAAGTTGGTGGGATTGTACCTGGAATGTTGAACCTTCAGAACTAGAAGAAGTTTTAGGGCATTATGAGGATAAACATATTGGAAATATAACCCTTATCAATACAGGAGATGTAGAATATAATAATTCTGGGGAAGAGTGTAATATTGAATTTGATTTGTCGCAGTCGGAATGGAGCGAGACATATCTTTTATTGATAGGAGATTCAATAAATTGGAAGACAGACAATAATCGTTTTCAATATAAATCCCCTGTAACAGTAAATGCATCTAATTCAACTATTGTACAAGTAAATGCAAGTTTTCCTTCAGCAGAAAATCCCTTCACAGAAACTCCGACAATTAATATTGATGCAAGTATAAATGATACAATAACTGGAAATTCTTCTGCAAGTGTTGATTCTACTTTGATAATTTCTTCTCCTCAACCTTTGCTTTATCAATCAATTTCTGGAGATTCAGAAGAAACAATTAATTTAATTCCTCAAGAGATTAATATAATTGCATATACAAGAAACTTGGGTTATGATTCTGATAATCCTTTAAACACTACTGCACATAATGTTTCAATTAATTGGAGTGTTCCAAGTTCTCTTTCAAGTGAGATTTCTGGAAATAGGACGAATTTTTTTGAAATTTTAAATAATTCAAATAGACAATATTTGAATTTAACATTGAATTTAACAGAAGATAATTTAAAAGAGATGTCAAGAGGAACATATGATTTTGTTTTATCTTCTTTAGGTTATGAAAATGATTCTGGAAATTTTAGTTTAATGGTTAATTCAGATAATCAAACTATTTTAACAAACAATAAAACTCTTGAATTTGTATGTGGTGATGAAAGTGATAGTTATTCTTATGATTGTGGTTTAGAAAGATCTTCTTCTGGAGAGGACACCAGGGGGGGAGGCGGAGGTGGAGGTTCAGGAGGAACTGCAACTGAAACTCTCTCAACAAGAGCTGACTTTCAACTTGTTAGAGGAGAAGATAATGAAGTTGAGATAAGTATTTATAATAGGGATTCTAATGAGAGTTTAAAAGACTTGAGTTTTGAAATTACTGGAGACATTGCAAAATAT
>CAYWQI010000004.1:0-27345 GCA_964460535.1 Candidatus Woesearchaeota archaeon | reverse complement strand
ACTATTTAAAGTTTTTTGTTATTCGAATTATCACCCGTAGAGTTTACAGAATCCTAAAGTAAAGTTAATTAGTAACACTAGGGGTTTTACTTAATAATTTTATTCTTTTTAGATTTAATAGATTAATTAATATCTTTGAGTTTTTTGAATATCTGTGCTTTTGTATTTTTTATTATTGAGAAATATTTCTGCAAATCTTTATATCTCTATTAAGAATCTTTACTATTAATCTTTTTTCAGGAAATGCATCTACTTTGTTTTTATAGTCAGTTTTATTAGAAAAATTTTTCAAAAAATATTATTAAAACAACATTGGAGTTATATAAACTTCTATCCATGCAGCAACAATTAAAATAAAAATAGAAATAAATAATAATAAAATTACATTTTGAACAACTTTTAGAAATTTTCTATTTCTCAATCCATGCCTAATAAAACCTACTCCAAACATTCCTCCAGCAAGAGCAGTTACAAAATAAGCAGCAATTTCTGGAAAACCATGAATCATGTATCTTGCTACTCCTAATGGAATATCAGATATTTTATTTGAAGTAAAAATTCCAATAGCTGCTGCAATAACAGATGCATTCCACATTAAAATAAAAATTGCTCCTGCTCCAAACAACAATGAAAACAATAAAGTAAACATCATTACTCCTATATTGTTTTCTAAAATTGATAAAAATCTTGCCACCTCTCTAGATATTTCACCAGTAATTTTAGAATTTTCAATTAAACTATAATCTTTTATACATTGTTCTACATTTCCTGGACTATTAATTTGACAATATGTTTCAATTTGAAAATTTAATAAATTTGGATTTTGTAATAAAATATACCAAAAAGTAAGAGCAATTAAAAAACCAAGAAATAAAAACATGAATGCATAAAGAGCATCTTTATGAGCATTCCAAACCTTAAAAACTCCTTCAATTGTTTCATCTTGTTTTTCTTCTATTTTAATAATATAATACATAAATGGAAGAGTAAAAATAACTGCAAAAACCATTACCCATAATCCTTCTGCTCCTGAAAAAGGAATTCCTCCTTTTGAAAGCCAGTGAACAAGTAATATAGAAATTGAAGCATAAAGCAATCCTATAAAAAACATCATCCAAGGTTTTTTTTCACCTGTTTTTGGTTTAATCAACATTTCTAACATAAAATAACTAAAAGAACAGGATTTTTAAAGCTTGTTAATTTAAAATATATAATAAAAAATATAGAATAATAAAATTTTAATAAATTATGCATGAAAAATATAGAGAAAAAATGAAAAAAATAAAAAATAAAATAAAAAAAATCTCAGAATTTAAAAAAATAACAAGAGATATAAAAAAAGTAAAAATTCAAGGAGCTAGAAATATTGCTCTTGCAGCTTTAAAAGCATATTTTTTATTTCCAAATAAAAAATCAAGAAAAAAACTTCTTTCTTTAAGACCAACAGAACCAATGTTAGAAAATGTTCTGGATTTAGCAGAAAAAGGATATAACCAGAAGCAAATCTTGTCTCATTTTAATTTTTCTCAAGACAAAATAAATTCTTCTGTTTTTAAGTTAATCAAAAACAAAGAAATAATTTTTACACATTGTCATTCAACAAATGTTGTAAATTCTTTAATTTATACAAAGAAAAAAGGAAAAAATTTCCAGGTTTATAATACAGAAACTCGTCCACTGTATCAAGGAAGAAAAACAGCAAAAGAATTAGAAAAAGCAGGAATTCAAGTTACTCAATTTGTTGATTCTGCTGTTGGAATTGCATTAAGCAATGAACAAGGAACAAAGTCTGTTGACAAGGTTTTTCTAGGAGCTGACGCATTAACAGACAAAGGAATTATAAATAAAGTTGGAAGTGAAACTATTTCTATTATAGCTAAGGAAAACAAAATTCCTGTTTATATTATAGCAGATTCTTGGAAATACTCTCATAAACAAGACATACCTTTAGAAAATAGAAAATTAAATGAAGTATGGGATAAAGCACCAAAAAAAATTAAGATTAAAAATCCTTCATTTGAATTTGTTTCAAAAAAATATATTAAAGGAATTATAACTGAATTTGGTTTAATGAAATATGATAATTTCTTGAAAAAAGTAAAAAAGAAAAATTTAAAATAATCTTTTTATGTATTTAGTAACACGTGGAGTTTTATTTAATAATTTTTAATATCTGTAATTTAATAAAAAATCTTAATTAATATCTTCAGAAGTTCTTTTAGATATCTATACTTTTTAATTCTTTTATTATGAGAGAATCTATCTACAACCTAATATTTTTAAGTTTTAAAAGTTTTTACTATTAATCTTGTTTTAGGAAATGTATTTTATTTTTGTAATTAGTCTTACTAGATACCTTTTTATTAAATCTCACTTTTGTCCTTGAACTTCACTCAACATTTGATTAAGTTCAGTGTTTTTTTGTTCAATTGCTTGGTCAATTTGTTCTTTTATTTTTTTTAATTTAGAAATTTGTTCTTCAATAATCTTTTTTGTATCTGGAATTGATTTTGAAACAAATTTTTTCTCTCCAATATCTACTAGCAATTCTTCAGATTTTAATTCAGCTTTTGCATATATTCCTCTACCAATTGGAGCAAGAATCTCTTTTCCTGTTTTTCCAACAACTTCATCAAGACCAAAGTTTATTGCAGAAATTTCCTGCATACCTTGTTCAATAGCTTGTTGCTGTTGTTGTAATTGTTTAACTTGTTGTTCAAACTGGGAAAATTTCATAATCATTTCTTGTTGTTGCTGCTGAGAAACTTCAGCTTGCCCTTGTTCTTTATTTGAATTATTATTTACCATAAAAAATTGAGAATTAATGCACTTTTAAAACTTTCCTTAAAATACTAGAAAACACAATTGAGAATATTAAATAAAACCAGAACCAACTCAAAAAACCAAGGAATCTAAAACTTTCTAAAGCAGGTTGAGAAAAATAATCTAAAAACCATCTAAATAATAAAATAAATGGAATAATTGTTATTATAGTTCCTCTCATTCCAAGTTCCATAAGTTTAAATGTAGTTGGCATAAGAGATTTTTGTATTTCCATTGCTTTTTTTGGATCATGTTGATATTTCTTCATCTCTTTCTGAACTTCTTTTTGTTCTTTTTTCAATTCCTTAATTGTTTCTTGATCTGTTGCATATTTTTGAACAAGAGTCATTACAAAAGCTAGTATAAAAACAATAATTAACATTCCAATAGTTAAATTCCATTCTAATAAAGCTCCAAAACTAGGGTCAAGAATTTTGTGAACATTTTCTTTAATAACTGGAACAGAATTCCACAAACCTATAATTAAAAATCCCACTAACATAAAACCCATCATCCAGAACATAAATTTATGCATACTTCCTTGTTTATTCATCTCTTTTTTCATAAAAAGACAAAATCTAAAGAGTTTTTAAAACTTCTTCTTTGATGACAATTATATACTTTTTTAATAATTTGCTAGGTCTTTGATTTAATAAAATAATTAATGTCGTCAGATTTTCTTGGATATCTGTGCCTTTGAATTTTTTTATTATGAGAAATATATCTGCAAATTGTTATTTTTAATCCCTAAAAGTTTTTACTATTAATCTTTTTTCAAGAAAGATATTTGGTTTTATTTTTATAGTTAGTGTTACCAGGCACTCTTTGATGCAACTGACAATTAAAGTTCTACTCAATAATCCCTGATTAGCAGATTTAATAGATTAATTAAAATTAATAACAAGAACTTTCAGTATTTTAATAAAGTGTATTGTAAATATAAATATCTTCTATGAAAGATATAAAATCAAGGTTATTAGATATTTTTGAGATTTATCCACCCATGAATTTTCTAAATGCAGGATTCATATCACTCATGTGTTGTTGAGCAATATTTTGATAAAATTTAAACATAATCATAACTACTAATAATATTGAAGTTCCTGAAACCATTGCTCCAAGCAAGTCTGTTGTTGCTGCTAATAAACCAATAGCAACACCTCCCATAACTGTTAAAGGCATTACATATCTATTTAAAATACTTTCTAAAACCCGAGTATCTTGTCTAAATCCTGCTACTTGAAGTCCTGATGAAGCAATTTTTTCTGCTTGAGATTTTGCATCTTGCCCTGATGTTTTAACCCAAAATACAGCAAAAAGAGTTGATAAAAATACAAAAAATAAGACATGAGTTAGGCCTTGTAATAAGAATCTAGGTAATAGACTTCCTCTAATTCCAAGTTCTAATAAATTTGTGGAACCCATCCAAAATGCTAATCCAGAAATTGCTTGTCCTTGTGAAAAACTTCCTAAAAATGTAAAATAAGATGCAATCTTTGCAGTTCCTGTACAACTTGCAAGAGAATTATTAACTGAGGTTTCTATACAAGGCATTGCAGCATTTTCAATCATACCTCCAAATAATTGTATATTTGCAATCAATGCTGCAGTTAAAATAACTGGAATAACTCCTGCATAAAAAAATGACAAAGGCCATTTAACTCCATAACCTTTTCTTATACCTCTGTTACTATACATTCCACTTCCAAAACTTAATGGAATTTCAATTTTAAGAGATTGAGCCCAAACTACTAGTAAGAAAACAATAATTGTTGCAATAATTGCTGCTCCTGCAGAAACAACTTCTGTTGGATGTTGTAATATTAATTCTTGTATTAATGAAAGAACTTTTCCTGGACAAGCAACTGCAGATTCTCCAGTAAAATTAATTAAACAATTTTGACCTTGTTGATTAATAAATTGAAATGCTTGAGTAATCAATCTCCAAGAAACTCCTGCAGCAATAAACAAACTAACTCCAGCTCCAAATCCCCATTTTTGCATCAATTCATCCATATAAAAAATTGCCAAACCACCTAAAATAAGTTGCAGAATAACAATCCATTCAAGACCAGGAACTGCTTGCAAACCTTTAAGCATTACATAAACAATTGCTTCAAAAATAATAAAAAAGAAAACCAGTAGTTTTTGAATTCCTTGAAAAAATTTTTTTCCTTCTACATTTGATTGATCAATATTTATTATTCCACTTCCTGATAAAAGTTGCAGAATAATTGAAGCCATTACAATTGGTCCAATACCTAGTGAAATAATTGAACCAAATTGAGTTCCTAAAATAATTGCAAGATATTTAAATCTTTCAAGAGCATTATTTGAAAGTCCAAAAAGATGGATATTTGCAAGAATAAAAAAAGAAATAAGAACTATGATTGTCCATTTAAGTTTAACATTAAAACCAACTTTTTTCTCTTCTGGTTTTTTTACTTCAGGTATAAAATTAAATATACTTTTTAATGACATGTTTTACAAAGAATAAGAGCATTTTTAAAGCTTATTGAGAAAGACTTTATATGAAAATAAAAAGATGCAATGAATGTTGTTGATTAGACAAATTTATCAGTAAAATTTATAAACTTTAACTACTAAGATTTATAAAAGAAAAATACCTCTTTATAAAATGAAACAAATATCTTTGAAACAAGTTTCTTTAGGATCAAAAACTTTACTCTTGAAAGAATTAGGTTACAATTCTGATGGAGATTTTGTTTTAGATAAAGAAGGAAAAAAGGTTATGGATAGATATGTGGACATTCCGATAAGAATTGATAGCATGATTATTCTTCCAGGAAGCACAATAATTTTGGATGATAACGAACTCTCTGTTATGAAATATATGGAGGAGTTCGGAGATGATTTATGATCCTGTAGGAGATTTTGGAGAAGGGATTGGGAGAGGTGCAACCAAAGGAATTCTTAATTATGGTGAAAAAAAGATTAAGGAATTTATAACCCTTTTTAAGGATAAAAAGATAGGGTTTATAGGCGATAACAAGACAATAGAGAATGCTAAGCAAACAAAGGTTTCTGGAGAATGGGCATTTTATAAGCCTTATATAAAAGACGAAGAACTTAGATTTATCATCCGTTTAGGATTAGTCTTGAGAAAAATAGAGGCAGATACAGAGAGATTGCAAAATTTAAAGGATAAAATAAAAAGAAGATATGGTGTTAAAGGATTACATATAGCATATTTTGTACAGAATGGGGCATTAAATAGATATGTAGCAATACTATTAGATGATTTGGATTCCACAGAAACTTTAACAAAAGTTATAACCTCAACACTTCAAAATATAGAGAAACACGCAATTTTTGTTAATTGGAGATATAAAGCAAACGAATTAGTTAAAGAATCAATAACAAAAATATCTTCTCATTCTCCAAGCATATTTATGATTTCAGGAGTCGGACCTGCTGCAAAGATTATTAAGGAATCAGAACAACTTCTAACAGATACATTAAATAAATATCGTTTGGAAAAAATTAGTACAAGAAATAAGGAAATTTTATTTTTTAAAATTTTAATCAGCTAAATTATTTTTTCTCTTCTGGTTTTGTTACTTCAGGTTTATTTATTTCTTTTTTAAATTCTTTAACTTGTATATTCCCACCAGCAGATTTCATTTTTTCAATAGCTTTTTTAGAAGCTGATTCTGCAATTAAAGTTGCTTTAAAACCTTCTCCTTCACCCAAGATCTTATAATTTTTCAAGTCAATTTTTTCTCCTTGTTTTTTGAAATATTTCTCTTTAATGTCCTTTAAATTAATTCTTTTTCTTTTATCTTTTTTTGTCCCCCTACTTGTAATTCCTTGCTTACCAAAATAAGTATTTCCATATAATTTTGTTATTAATGTTTTTCTATGGTCTGATCTTTTTCCTGAACCAGCCATTCCACATCCTCCACGATTTCCAGATTTTCTATTGTTTTTTCTTGCACCTCCCCCATGAGTTCCCATATTTTTTCCTCTCATTTTTTTAACTTTTCTTGTTTTTTTTAATTTTTTTAATGGCATTATAACATCCTCTCAACTAATTTATTTATTTCCTTTCCATGATTTCCCAGAACTCCTTTTGGAAAATGACTTTTACTATCAATTCCTTTTCTAGGAGGATGAAGTCTATATGTGGTGATTGTTTTTTTCTTGTTTTGTTTTTTTGTATTTCCTCTTTCTTTTTCTAATTTTTTTTCAGTTTCTGGATCTAATTCTCCAAAAGCAACAGCATCTTTTGCATTTATAACCATGTCTTCAAGTTCTTTATTGTCCTTTGAAAAAACAATACAATTATATTTGTTTTTTAATCTTAATCTTATCAAAGTTTCTTTAATAAAACCTCTTAATTTTATTTTTCCTGCTATTCTTATTGCAATTATTTTATCTGCCATTATTTTTTACCTCTTGTAGATTCTTTTAATTCAATATTTTGAGGATTTGTTTTTTCCAGAGCATTTATACATGCTTTGATTAAATTAAATGTTGTTTTTGTTTTTCCCTCTGTTTTTGTGTACAAATCTTTTATTCCTGCTAATTTTAATATCTTTTTCAAATCTCCACCTGCAACTAATCCTGTTCCTTGAGGAGCAGGAATTAAAGTTAATCTCAAGCTTCCACATTTACCAGTAATCTTAAATGGAATTGTATGAGGTTCTGAACACGAACAATCAAATGCAGAACATCCTCTTTTTATCTTTATAAGATTAAGTTTTGCTTTTCTTGTTGCCTTGTCTCTTGCAGGAAGAGTTTCTTGGGATTTTCCTTCTCCAAGTCCAACATGTCCGTCTTCATCTCCAACAACAGCATATGCTGAAAAAGTAGGAACATTTCCTTCTTTTGTCTTTTTTTGAGTTTGTCTCCATGCTCTTCTTTTTCCTCCTCCAAATTTACCTTTAGATTGCCCAACAGATATTAAATCTGATTTTAATTGCATTAAGGTGTCTACTATTTCTGGCTCAAGAATTTTTCTTCTTTTTTCTAATATTTCATCAATATTCTTGATTTTATTTTCTTTTACTTCTTTACCTAACTTAGTTTTGGGTTCCCATTTCTGTAAGGCTTCCTGAGATTCTTCTTCTCTTGTTTTTCTTGGTTTTCTTCCTCTACCTTGATTTTCCTTAGGTTTCTCTTTTTCTTCTGTCTCAGATTTTTCAACTTCTTTATTTTCAGTATCTTGTTTAGGTTTTTCAGATTCAATCATTTCTTTACTCACTTCTTCAGAATTTTCTGCTTTTTCTTTTGCAAATTCTTCTGAAACTGTTTCATAAGCTTCTGCAGTTTTTTTAATATTCTCAGTATTCTTCTGTTCAGGTTTTTTATTGTTTTTTTCTTCTGGCATTTTAAATTTCCTTATCTATTTTTGATTTAATTTTTTCAAAATTTGAACTAAAATCTTGCTTTAAATTTTTTCCTTGAATTCTCTCTTGTTCTGGAAATGCTTCTTCTGGACATTCTAGTTTAATTCCAGAATCAATAACTCCTTTTAAAAAACTATAAGGTTTTGTCTTCCATAACATATTAATCATTCCAAAATCTAAAATAGGAGTTTCCTTTTTTTCTTTGATAATCTTTTTTCCAATTAAATATCCCAGTAAATAACAAGCAGTAATTGATTTAAGACTTCCTGCGAAATTTTCTGGCCATCCGTATTTTAATAATTCTTTTGAATCAAGATTTATCTCAATACTATCTTGCGCTTCCTGGCTTTGAACATATTGAGAAATTGCTTTTTTATTGCTTAATCTAAAAACCAATCTAGGTTTATCACTTTTTAGATAACCTATTCTTTTTTTGTAATCTGTTCTATATTCTCTTCTTCTTTTTCTTTGAACTTTCATTTTTTTCCTCCCAGGTGTTCTTTTAATTGAGATTGGGTTTTAAAATCCTTGTTTTTTATTTTGTTCCTTAAACTTTTTGCATCTTCTTTATTTAATAAACCTTCTTTAATTTGAAAATTCAAATAGTTTCTTAATTTTCTAGTCAAAGTAACATATTTTTCTTTTCTTTTTTTAAGTTTTTTCCTTATCTTTCCTGGTCCTCTTTGGTTTTTTCTTTTAACAATTTTTTTTGTGCCTTTTATAGGTTTTATTTTAATTGCTCCTTGTTCTTTCAAATCTTTTATATCTTGTTTTGTAATTGCATCTTTTATTTCATCTAATCTGGATTCTGCAAATAGAATTCTTCCCATTCCTACATTAAATGTTCTTGCAGCTAGTTGTTTTTTACTTCTTAAATTCATTTTTTATTTTTTTCCTTTATTTTTGTATTTTTTAATTTAATTCCTTTTTCCTTTGCTTTTTCAATAATTTCTATTTTTTTCTTTTTTCCAATATTTCCAATTAACCCGATATCTTCTTTTCCAATTTTTTCAAGATCTTTCAAATTTTTAATTACAATAATTTTTTCTTTATTGTTTAATTTATTTTTTTTATATCCAATACTTACAGTTCTTGGTTTACCTTTTCTTTTTTCTCTCATTTTATTATCTCTTCCTTTTGGTTTTCTCCATTTTTGTTTTTTCTTTCTTCCTCTTCCTAATGAAGATTTTTTATTAACATCTCTTTGTAAAAATTTTATTCTTTTCATTATATTTCTCCTCTAGGTTTAGATATTATAAAAATTCCATCTTGGAATATTCTTCTGTCCTTGTTTCTAATTTTAGTAGCTGCTTCAAGATTTGCTGCTGCTTGTCCTGCTGCTTCAATGTTTGTAGATTTAATTATTATATTTTCTTTTTGAATATCTACTTCTGCTCCTTCAGGAATAATAGTTTTTCTAGGAATTTTTTCTCCAAGAAAATTAGTTATCTCAATATTTTTTCCTTCAGCTTTAACAGTAATAGGAAAGTGATTGTAACAAATTTTTAAGTGATATTCAAATTTTTCTTTAACTCCTTTAATCATATTTTTAATATGTGCTGTAAGTGTATTCATAAGTTTTTTCTCTCTTTTAGTTGATTTGTCATAACCAATCTTTAGTTTATTATTTATTTTTTCAATTTTTAATTTTCCAAAATTAAACTCTTTCTTGTTTTCTCCTTCAGGCCCTTTCACACTCACAAGATTTCCTTGTATTGAAACTTCTACTCCTTCAGGTATTTCAATTTCCTGATATAAAGATTGTTTCATTTTAATAAAAATATGCTATTAAGCATCCTCCTATTTTTTCTTGTTGAGCTTCTTCATGAGTCATTAGCCCCTTGTTTGTAGAAATAATTAATGTTCCCATGTTTCTTGCAGGAAGATATCTTCTTCTGTAATTTTCTATTTGCCTTTTATCTACTTTAAATCTGGGTTTAACAGCATTACAATCTTTCAGATTTCCAATTACAACCTCAATTGATTTCTCAGTAGGATTTATTTTGTATCTCTTTATAGCTCCTTCTTGTTTCATTATTTTTAATACTTCAACAAATAAGTTTGAAATCCTATTTATCTTTAAGGTTTCTTTTCTAGCCTTATTAGCATTCTTTATCATGTTTAGTGCATCTGCAACTATATCTTGTGACATTTTCTATGAGTATTTTTTAAATCCAATTTCTTTTGCTATTTCTCTAAAACAATGCCTACATAAATGTAGTCCATAGCTTGAGATATGTGCTCCGAATCTTCCGCATCTTTCACACTTTCTTACAGCAATTCCGAATTTCCTTTTTTTTGGCTTGCAATGTTTTAGGAATTTTTCCTTTATAGCAGGCTTTTTTTCCAATTGCTTTAATATCTTGTTCCAATCACTTGCAGTCATTTTAAGTAAACTCTGTTTGGAAATTGTCTTCCATGTATTTAATTATTTCTTGTTTTGAAGCATATTGCCTCTTTGAAAATTTACCTTTTTTTATTTTTTTAAGTTTTACTTTTTTTCCAGGTTTTACAAAAACAATTGTGACATCAAGTCCAATTATTCCTATATCTCTTTGATATTCTATTCCAGGAATTTCAATATACTCTCTTATTCCAAATGAAAGATGATTATCTGCCACTTGTTTTTTGTTTAAAGAATTTTCTATTGATTCTAAAAGCCTCTTTAAAATTTCTTGAGGATTTTTTCTAATAGTAACCATTGCACCAATTTCCAAACCAGGTCTAACTCCAAGTGAAGGAATTCTTTTTCTTGATTTGGTTTTCATAGGTTTTTTTTCTGTAATCAATCCAAGTAATTTAACTGCTTTTTCAAGATCTTCTCCTGTAGCTCCAATACTAAGAACAACTTTTTCAATTTTTATTTTATTCATAGGATTTTCTTTCATTTTATTACCATCATTTGTTTAATTAATACTTCTGTATTCTTATCTTCAGATTTTATAATTACAGTTTTCTTTTCACTATTTATTGATTCAACCTTTCCTTGTTCTCCAACATGCTTTCCTTCAAAAACAAAAGCCAATGCACCTTTTTTTAAGGGAATGCATTCTTCAACTTTTTTATCTTTTACATTTATAACTAAAGAATCATTTACATTGCAATTTAATGATTTATTAATAAGATAATTTCTACCATCCTCAAGATTAATCTGTATTTTTTTCTTTTTTAATATCTTTTTATCTGAAATTTTACTTGTTTTTTTATCTGCATCTTTTCCTGGAATTTCTTCAAAAGTAAATTTTCCTTGAGGCGAAATTGTTAATTGATATGATTTTTTAGAAGGAACAATTGTAACTTTATCAAACAAAACAATTGGTTTTTTAATATCTTTTACAGGAAGTTGATTAACTAAAATATTTTTTTCTAAAATTGCCTGCTTTCCTTCTTTTTTTGTTTTTACAATTTCAAGAATATCTCTAAGTCCAACTAATAAAGGTAAACTTTTTTTAAGATTACCTCTTGGCTTCATTACAAATTTATTTCCTTTTCTTTGAATTGGCCATATTCTTGGAACTTTTTGTCTTTTTAAGTGTGTCATTTTTTATCTCCTTTCTTAGTTTTTTCTTTAGATTCTGTACTTTTTTGAATCTTTCGTTTTTTATCTTCTAAGTATAATTCAATAATCTGCATATTTGAAGGTCTAATTGGTACTTGGACATTTGAGCCGTCTAATTTTTTTCTTTGTATATTCTCTATATAAATTCTTCCAAGTTTTGGTTTTATTGCTGTAATTTTTCCTGATTTTCCTTTAAAGTTTCCTCTCATAATTTTCACTTTATCTCCTTTTCTAACTTGAATATTTCTTTTTCCATGTTTTTCTCTTAGGATTTTTGAAAGATTAGCACTTAAAAACTTTCTTCTTAAATGCAATGGAGCATTTGCTAAATACTTTCTTTGTTTTCTTGGTTGTTTACTTGCTTTCCACTTTGTTGAAAATTTTTGTTTCATTTTAATAAACTATGTTTGAGATTTTTGCAACTTGAGCCCATCTTTCTAGAATTTCTCTTGCAACTGCTCCTTTAATTTGTGTTCCTTTTGGATTCCCTTTTTCATCTTTTAAAATAGCAACAGCATTATCTTCAAATGCAACTCTTTCTCCAGTTAATCTCTTGTAAGGTTTTTTTTGTCTTATTATTACTGCATCAAAAACTTTTCCTTTCATATCTGGAATTCCTTTTTTAACAGAAACTTTTACCCAATCAGCAATTTTTGCTCTGTTTTGTTGTCCTTTTTTCCCTTTTCCTTTTTTAATACCTGTTATTTTGACAATCTTTGCTCCACTATTATCACTTGATATTAATTTTGCTCCTATATTTAAACCAGGAGTTGTTTTAGCACTTACAGCTTTCATTTTTTCTCCTTGTTTAATTTAATTTTGTTTTTAGTATCTTTTATTTTTTCAATAACTACAGAATGTATAATCTTACTTAATGGACGACATTCTCTCACTTTTACATAATCTCCAATCTGAATAATGTTTTCCATACATTCTGGAAGTCTTGAATGTATTTTTGTTTTTGATTTTGCATATCTCTCATATTTCTTAACATAAACATCTCTTTCAAATTCAATAGTAATTCTCTTTGGTTTTTTATTTATAACTTTTCCTTGAAATGTTCTTCCACGAGTTTTTAAATTCCCATGAAAAGGACATCTACAATCATTACATTCCTTGCTGTTTTTTTGTTGTTTTTTTGTTGTCATTTTATTCTTCAATTGATTCTTTGTCAAATCCTATTTTAATTAAGTGTTTTTTTATGTTGTCTCTGTGGTCTCCTTGTAATTCAATCAAACCTTTTTCAGAGTCAAAAGTTCCTCCGCAAGCAAGTTTATGCTTTAATTCCTTGGATATTTGTTTTAAATCAACTCCTTGATCAAAACCCTTGACAATTGTAACTACCTTTCCATATCTTTTTTTGTCAGTTGTGATTTTAATTCTTTGTGAACCTTTTGCCATTTGTTCACAAACACATGCTTGTTCAGGTAACCCACATTTTGGACAAATTTCCATTTTATTTATTAAGTGATATTATCTTTGCGATATTTTTTTTAATTTGTTTGACTTTTCCGCTTCCACTACCTTTTGCAGAACTTACATTAGCTTTCATTAATTCCATTTCAAGTTCTTTTAATTTTTCATTTCTTTCTTTTTCATTCATTTTTGTTATTTCTTGTTTTTTCATTTTTTCTTTGTTTTTTTAGTTGATTTTTTCTTTATTTTTTCTTTTGGAATATTCTTTAAGGTTTCAATCAGTTCTTCAGTAATTTCTATTTTATCTTTTAATTTTGCATCTGGTCTCAAAATACTTACTTTGACTCCAACAGTTCCAGGTTTTGTTTCAGCTCTCGATTTTGCAACATCAACAACTTCTGCACTTTCTCCTGTTTTCTTTAAGTATCCTTGTGCAAATCTCCAAGATTTTGCTCTTGAGCTTGGAAGCTTTCCATGAAGCCTAATTTCAACACCCATTGCTCCGGAGTTCATTATTCTTTGTAGAGTTTTATATGCAATTACCTTAAATCTAATTGGACCAAATCTTTCTAATCCAAGAGCTATTTCATCAGCCATTGATTGAGCATCTAATTCAGGAATTGTTATTTCTTCAAGTTCAATATGAACATTTTGCATCTTGAATTTTTTTCTTAATATTTCTGTAAGTTCATTTATTTTTTCACCACCTCTTCCAATAACTAATCCTGGTTTTGAAGTAGATATAATTATTTTTTCACCAACAGGAGTGTGTTCTATTTTTACTCTACTAAATTTTCCTTTTCCAAGATTTTTTGTAATATGATTTTTCATTGCAAATTCTTCTTTTTTAAATCTTATAGTGTTTCTTTCTTCCATCTTATAATTTCTCCTTATTATTTTCTTTTAATTTTTTTGATTTAGCTATAATTTTAACATGTGCTCTTTTTCTTTGAACTCTTCCAAATTTTCCAAAAGGTCTTTGTGCTTTATTAGTCATTGCTTCAGATATTATTATAGGTTCTTCAAGTTCATTAGTCATAGAGTTTCCTTTTAAACCTTTTAGTAAAAGTATAAATTCTCGTGAAGCATTTTTAGGATATCTTCCACTTGAAATTCCTTTTCCAGGCTTATGAGGAATTTCTCCTCTTAGAGGAACTACCTTTTTTTTCAAAATAACTTGCTCAAGATCTTTAATTGCATTTTCAATTGTTTTTCCTTTAATAAATCTACAAATTCCTTTTCCAACTTTATTTGATATAGGAATATTTCTTGCATCAACAATTGCAGTTGTTTTTTTCGGTTTCATATTTTGTTTTTCTGAATTTTTTTCCTTTTTTGATTTTTCTTGTTTTTTTTCTATTTGTTTTTCTGTTTTTTTATTTTCAACTTTTTCTTTTTTAGTTTCTTTGATTTTTTTATCTGTAATTCTTTCTTTTTTTGATTTTTCTTGTTTTTTTTCTATTTGTTTTTCTTGTGTCATTTTTATGTTTTACTCTGTGATTTACTTCCTTTAGTTGCTCCAACACCTGCTGTACCGTGCTTTACTAATGCTCTTGTTAATGAGAACTCTCCGAGTCTATGTCCAAGCATTTCTGTAATTATTTCTACATTTTCAAACTTTTTTCCATTATATACTTGAATTTTCATTCCTATCATTTCAGGAACAATTACTAAATGTCTTTTATGGGTTTTAATAAGTTTGTTTTTTGAAAGTTTTTTTCTTGCTTTATTAAGAAAATCCTCTAGTTCATTGAATTGCCTTAAAATTGTTCTTCTTTCTCTTGATTTAACATGCTTTGAAAATTCTCTTACATCAAGGCTTTTTAATTCTTCAGTAGATTTTCCTCTATACATAAAAGTTCTCTTACTTCCTACCTTAATTCTTGATTTTTCTTGTGCCATTTTATTTTTTCTTACCTGTTCTCTTTGGTCTTAATAAACCAACCTTAGCTCCAGGAGGAGAATTTCTTTTTGCAATCTTTGGTTTAGGATTCTTTCCTCTACCAGATCCAAAAGGATGGTCTATTGCATTAAACTTCAGTGCAGAAGTTCTTGGCCATAATTTATTTTTTGCTTTTTTAGCATAATGATTTTTACCTGCTTTCATCATTGGTTTTTCTAATCTTCCATCTCCTGCAATAACTCCAATAATTGCTCTACAATTCCCATTAAATACTTTTTCTTTTTTTGAAGGCATTATTAAATAAACTTTGTCTTCTACAATTCTATTTACTATTGCAAAACTTCCAGCAGTTTTTATAAATTTCCCACCATCTCTTGGCCTAGATTCAATCATTGATACTTTTGTTTTAATAGGAATGTTTTTTAGATAATTAATATCTCCTGCTTTAGTTCCTTGATCAAGACTTATTTTTTGACCTTCATAAATTCCAGATACTGCAGGAACATAGAAGAATTCTTTATTTGAATCTTGAATCTTAGCAAGAGGAGCACTATGAGCACTTGAATTAATTAATTTCCTAATTGTCCCTTCTCCAGCTGTAACTCTTAAATATTTAAGTTTATAAACAAAATTCTTTTTAGGAACTCTGTAACTTAAACTTCCCTTACCTCTAGCTTGTTGAATAATTCTTTTTCCCATTATATCATTCCCAACTTAGTTGCAATATCAATAGCAAGATTGTTTTTATTTAATTTCACATAAGCAATTTTTCTATTTTTTAAAATAGAAGTTCTTATTTTTTCAACTTTAACATCAAAAAGTTCTTCTACTTTTTGTTTAATTTGATTTTTTGTCACATTTGCAGAAACTTCAAATTCAAGGGTGTTTTGTGATTCAATTGCCATTATTGCTTTTTCTGAAACTCTTGGTTTTATAATAAAAGATTTTTTATTTGATTTCATTTAAATTTCTCTCCTATTTCTTTAATTGCTTCATCAGTGTAAATAACAAATCTTCCAAGACCTCCTGCTGCCAAATCCTGGATATTTAATTGATTCACTTTTTTAATTTCAAAAGTTTTTGTTTTTAATTTATCTTTTTCTGAAATAACAATTAATAATCCTGGAGATTTCTTATATTTTCTTCCTCTAAGTTTACCTTTACTGCTTCTAATTTTTTTGTTTTTCTTTAAAAGAGAAAATAATTCTCCAAGAAGATTTTTTAAAACCTTAACAAGAGATTTTGATTTGTTTTCAAGAGATTTACTTTCAAGAACAATTGGAAATCTTTCAAGATCTTTTTCAGAAATTCTTGAGTATTTTTCTGCAACTTTTTCTTTATTTACACTTGCACTTAAAGCACTTTTTAGAGCAAGTAATTTTTCTTTTTTATTTATTTTTTTAACATTAATGTGAGATACTGGAATAGGAGGATGTGCTCTTCTTCCACCTCTTGTATTAGGAGATTGTGCACCTTCCCAATTAAATTGACTACCTCTTCTCATAGATATCTTTCTTGGAACTCTTGACATTCCACGACCATATTGACTTTTCCAAACTTTTCTTCTATGAATCACTTGTCCACTTGCACTTGTATTCTTTCCAGCCATAAAAGAAGAACCATATGGCTGTTGAATCTTTGTTGCTTCCAAAACCTTTGCAACAATATCTTCTCTTATTGGAGAAGAAAAAACTTTTGGTAATTCAATTTCTGATTTTTCTTTTCCTGTTTTATCATAAACTTTTATTTTTGTCATTTTTTCTCTAAAACTTCCTCTTTCCATTCTTTATTTACTTTTTCCATGATTTTAATCATTGAAGGACAAAATTTTTCATTCCATATTTTTAAGCAATCTTTTAAAAATTCTACTTGTAATTTTTTATCTTTTTTTAATCCAATCAAGCTATTCCTACTACTTATTTCCATTGCTGTTTTCATTAGATTAGTTATTTCTTTTTTTTCTTCATTATCAAAAACCTTGCTTTCTCCAACATTAAGTAAATTTTGAGGATTAGGCATAATAATGCTATGCAAGTAACCCACCCATGCTTGAAAAGTTTCAGTCACAATACTACACATTTGTTTTATTGCAGATTCTGAAACATGTCCTTTTTCCACTATATGGTCTTTAATATAAAAAGAATCATCAATTTCTTCAAATGGAACTTGCATTCCAATTTCTTCTTGTTCTTTATTTAATTTTTCTTTTAATTTATCTATTATTTCTTGTTTTTCCATTTTATCTTAATTCAATAAATTCAAAATCTTTTTTTAATTGTTTTTTATTAACTCTAATTGGTTTTGTTAATATAAGTTGCCTATTTGTTGGTCCTGGAACACTCCCCCTAAGAAGAATATAATCTGTTTTAACATTTCCAAAATTCTTAATTTGTTCTAAGTCTTGTTCCCCTTCCTTTGAAATCTTTAATACCTTGTTATTACAATTAACTCTTGTATTAAGTCCTGTTTGTCCAGCCATAGGAACTCTGAATGTAACTCTTGCTGGATGCCATGGCCCAATACTTCCAGGCCGTCTTTGACCTTTTTCTGATTTAGCAACCTTTAAATGAATTCCAAATCTCTTTACAGGACCTTGAGTTCCTTTACCTTTAGTAACTCCTCTAATATCAATTAAGCTTCCTTGTTGTATAAAATCTTCAATACTTATTTCTTTGTTTAAATTTTCTTTAACAAAATTTAGTTTATCTTCCTTACTTCCAGACAAACCAATTTCAGAAATATCAGGAACTTTTTTTAAATTTAATTTTTTAGGTTGAGTATAAACAAGAATTGAAATGTCTTCATAATCCTCAGGTTTTAAAGAATTAATATTCTTTTTATAGTTTTTTGGAATTTTTAATCTTTTTTTTAATGTTTTGTCTAAAGAAGAATTTAGTATCTCAGAAACAGGAATGTTATTTTTATGAAATCTAACAGAAAGAATTTTTAATTTTGGACAAGCAAGAATTGTGCAAGGCACAATAATTTTTTTCCCAGATGTCATTGAATCAGAAGTATTGTCTGTAACATAAGCAGATTTCATACCCACCTTATAACAAACAAATCCTGAAAGTTTTTTATCATCTGCAGATTGCTTAGAATTAAGATACTTCCAGTTCACACTAGGTAAAAACTTCTTGGCTCTTTTTCTTGGCCAAAATTGCAAACTTCCTTTTCTTGGTGATTTTCTTGTTGGCATTTTTTATCTTTGTTATTTTTAAAAACACTGGTTTGAAAATTTTTGAATTTTCATCTTCAGCATTTCTTATGTTAGTTTTTGTATATTTACAAATAGCGGACGTCATTTTATTTACCCTGGAATATCAAATCAAGAAATTTAGGGTTTTTAAAGCTGTTGGTGATTCTGCTTTGGTGCATTAAAGGTTGGTTGAGTCAATTAAAAGTATTTTAAAGATTTTTTATTCCTTAACCTATCCTCATAATGGGCGAAGGCAATAAACTATTTGAAAGAATGGATTAAGATTAATTAGAGGATAATTTTATAAATAATATATGTTCTATCTTCTCATGGGGCTATGGGGAAGTCTGGTATCCTTGCAGGTTTGGGACTTGCCGTCCTCGGTTCAAATCCGAGTAGCCCCATAGCTTTTTAAGCATCATTCAATTAATAATAAAATGGAAGAAAACGAAGAATTACCCGAAAGACTAAATGCAAAAAAAGAAGATTTTCCTAACTGGATGTCTCAGGTATTAGCTTTGGCCAAAATTGTTGACAATAGATATGCTGTAAAAAGTATGTTTGTTTGGATGCCTTATGGATATGATATGATGTTAAGAATTAAGAAATTTTGGGATGAAGAATTTAGAAAAAATGATATAAAAGAAATGTATTTTCCATTAATGGTTCCAGTTGAATATGCAGAACAAAATGATTCTTGGTGGGCTGGATTTAAAGATGAAGGTTTTTGGGCAGGAACAAAAAAGAAACAAGAATTCATTATTCGTCCAACAGGAGAACCTGCAATGTATCCAATGTTTTCACTATGGATTAGGGGACATAATGATTTACCATTAAGAATTTATGAAACAGTTTTTTCATATAGATATGAAACTAAACAAACAAGACCATTAATAAGAGATAGAGAAATTGGTCCCTGGTATGAAATTCACACAGTTCATGCTACAAAAGAAGAAGCTGAAAAAGAAATTGAATTAGCAAGAAAGATGAATGATAAAATATGGAATTTTATAGGAATAAAACCCTTACTAGTAAGAAAACCAAAATGGGAGTGTTTTCCAGGAGCTGAAGGAGCATTGGAATATTATACCATAATGCCAAATGGCAAAATTATGGAAAACTGTTCTCTAAATAATCTTGGACAAGCTTATGCTAAAAAATTTAACATTAAGTTTGCAGATAAAGATGGTAAAAAAAAATATGCTTGGCAAACATGCACCGGTAATGGCGAAAGATTTTTAGCATCTGTAATAGCTCAACATGGAGATGATTCTGGATTAGTTATTCCTCCAAATATTGCTCCAATTCAAATACTTATAATTCCTATTTTTAAAGAAAAAAATAAAAGTAGTATAATTGAAAAGGCTAATGAAATTAAAAAAAGATTAAAAAACTTTAGGGTAGAAATCGATGATTCAGAGGATTCTGTCGGAAGTAAATTTTACGAATCTGAGTTAAAAGGTATTCCTATAAGAATTGAAATAGGAGAAAATGAATTAAAGAATAAAGAACTTACAATATTTTTAAGAAATAAAAAGAAAAAAGTTAAAATAAAGGATAATAAACTTGAAAAAGAAATTAAAGATAATTTGAAAAGTATACAAGATGAGATGCTTAAACATTCAGAAGACTTATTAAATAACTTTTTAACTGAACCAAAAAATATGGATGATACAAAAAAATTATTAAATGAGAACAAGATTGTGAAAATTTATTGGTGTGAAGGAGATAAATGTTTTGATAAAATAAAAGGAATTAAAGAAGGATTAGATTTGTTTGGAAGTGAATTAGAGGATTGTTCTCCTGGTAATTGTGTTGTCTGTGGTAAAAAAACAAAAAATAGGGCTTATGCAGCAAATTCTTATTGACTTTCTAAATAGTTAGTTAAACCTTCTAGAGTGATTTTTTCTTTATCTCTTGATGATCTATCCTCCACCTCTATTACTTCTTTTTCTAAACTTTTTGGCCCTAATACAATCTTTTTAGGTATGCCTATCAAATCAGCATCGCCAAATTTAACTCCTGCTCTCACATCTCTTTCGTCATATAATGCATTAATACCTTGTTTTCTTAAATCTGCATATATCCTATCAGTCATTTCTACTACTTCTGGATTGTTTGATGTAGGAATTAGTACATAAGAAAAAGGAGAAACTTCTTTAGGCCAAATAATACCTCTATCATCATGATTCTGTTCAATTATTGCTGGAATTAAACGGCTTACACCAATACCATAACAACCCATAACAATTGGCTTTCTATCACCACAGCTATTATATGTTAATCCCATAGGAACTGAATATTTATCTCCTAACTTAAAAATGTGTGCTACTTCAATACCTGTTAAGGCTTCTTCACCAGGATTTAATTCATCATCTCGCTCTATTTTTGTAGGTTCACCATTCCTTATAACAAATCTATCTTCTCCTGATTGAGCAGAAGAAATAAACTCTTCTGAACCTCCGCCCCCAATTTCTCCTGGATCTGCTTCAATAGGAACAACTTCAATACCTAATCTTTCAAATATCCTTGAATAAGTGTCCCTCATATTTCTATAACTAACGTCTAGACCTTCTTCATCAATATCGAAACTATAAGCATCTTTCATAACAAAATCCCTGGTTCTTAGAAGTCCATGTCTTGGTCTTAATTCGTCTCTGAATTTTTTACCTATCTGATATAGTGTTAATGGGAGTTGTTTTGGAGATTGAATAAATGCTCGTGCAAGATGACACACTGTTTCTTCGTTAGTTGGTCCAAGACAAAAGTCTCTACCTTCTCTATTTTTAAATTTAATCATTTCACCTTTATATGTATCCCATCTACCTGACTCTTCCCAAATATCAGAGGGTTGTACTAAAGGCATAGATATCTGTTGAGCACCTGAACTATCCATTTCCTCCCTAATTACTCTTTCAATATTTCCTAAAACTCTTTGGCCTGAAGGTAAATAATCAAATATTCCTGCTGCTACAGGGTAGACTAAGCCAGCTCTTATGCTAAGGTCATGACTAATCGCAACAGCTGAACTACTTTTTTCTTTTTTAGTGCCCAATAAATATTTTGATGCTTTCATATTACTACTTTAAAGTTACTCTTTAAAAGGTTTTGGGTTCAATTAGATAATCCCCAATTACTAGAATTTTTCCTTTCATTTTAAGAAAACTATTAATTGCATCTTTAGGGCTTTCGACAATCGGCTCTCCCGAATCATTAAAAGAAGTATTTAAAAGAATAGGAATTCCTGTTTTTTCATAAAATTTTTTGATTAAATCATAATACTTAGTATTTTGTTCTTTTGATACAGTTTGAATTCTTGCTGTTCCGTCAACATGAGTTATAGCAGGAATTAATTTCCTTTTATTTTTTTTAACATTTGCTGCTATGTTCATAAAAGGGCTATATTCAATTTCGAAATATTCTTTAGAAAACTCTTCTAATATGGAAGGACAATAAGGTCTAAACCATTCTCTATGTTTAATTTTTGAATTTAAATAGTCTTTCATTTTCTTGTTTCTTGGATCAGCTAGTATGCTTCTATTCCCTAATGCCCTCGGACCGAGTTCACTTCTTCCTTGAAACCAAAAAACAATTTGCCCTTTCATAATTTTTTCAGACACAATTTCTAGCAACTCTCCATAATTAAGTTTCTTATATTTAATCTTTTTACTAAAAGATTTTAATGAATTTATTATCTCTTTTTCACCGTATTTCTTTCCCCAATAATCTTTATTTATTTTAAAATTTGATTTATTTTTGAATTTTAATCTGGAAAATGCAGCCCAAATTGCATTACCAATTGATTGGCCAGTATCTCCTGATGCTGGAAAAACATGTATATTTTTTATTCCTGTTTCTTTAAGCAACTTCCCATTTAAAACACAATTTAAACCTACCCCTCCAGAAATTACTAGGTTTTTTATTCCTGTTTTCTTAACAAGATTTTTAATCCTTTTAATAGTAATTCTTTCAAGTTCTGATTGAATTAAAAAAGCCATATCTTTTTATAGTTGACTTGGATTCTTTGTTGATTCTAGTGAATTAATTCCAATTTCTTTTCCAGTTTGTTTAAAAATTAGCCTTCTTACAGAAAGAGTTCTTGTTATATTAGGTTCTAAATAAGAATATATTTTATCTTTGTTCAAATAAAAAATTTTTACCTTTTCAAATCTTTTTTTATTTCCATAAGGAGCAAGCCCCATAGTTTTTCCAGAAGATTGATAATTTGGATAACCTATCCATTGTGTAAAATATCCATAACACATTCCTTGGCCAAGATCACCAGGCTCATCTGCATCTCTGGAAATTAGTTTGATTTTATTCCCTTTTCCAATATAGTAAGTAGTTCTCTCAATAGAATTGGCATGAAACTCAAATTCTATGGGATTAAGAATATTGCCTTCGCCATCCGCAATATATATTAATGCTTCGTCAAATCCCGAAGTATAATAAGCTGTTGCGGCATGAGACATGTGATGCGACTCATTTATTATGATTTTATTTTTTTTAATTTTAATCCCTTCATCAGCTAATATCCTTATTACATAATCTTTTGTAGGAGGAATGTCACAACATATACTTACAACAAAATAATCTATTTCATTTAATTTTAATTTATTTGCCTTCAATAAATAGTTGATTGATTCTTTAATTCCTCCTCCATGTTTCTCTCTTGTAACCCTCTCTTGAGCTATAGCCATGATTATTCCCCTATCATTTATTAATGCAGCTCCAGTGTCCATTAGCTTTAAACCTCTAGTTGTAAGAGGCAAATTCAAACCAATTATTAATACCATATGAATTAAAGGAGAAATAGCTTTATAAGATTAATTCCTAAAGGTTTATAAGAATTATATATCTCAATATTATATGGATACAAATAAATTTAATGAATATCTAAAAAAGGGAGATATTATAAATTTAGATTATCCTTTGCAAGGCGCATTATCTTATTATGCATATGGTTTAAAATTATTAAATAATATTGTATCTCCAATATTTCAAGAGTTTGAAAAAGCCGGTTATATGAATGTTAAATTTCCTGAAATTGTTCCGGAAGCATTTATTAAACATCTAAATAAAGCAGATTTATTTAAAGTAAAATACGTGTCTGATGCATTTTATTTAGCAGCAAGTTCTGAAATGCAGGCATCACATTTGGCATCATCTATATTTAGAAATTATAAAGATTTTCCAATAAAATTTTTTTCCGAGAGCAATGTATATAGAAAAGGAAAATCTCAGCCCTTAATTAAAGGGATAGAATATAATTCATATGAAATAAATTCGTTTTTTATGAACAAAAAAGATCTTGATCTTGAAATTAAAAAGATAAACAAGATTATGTCTTCAAAACTAAAAAATCTAGGGATAGATTATATCATCTTAAGACAAGAAAAAAACAGTGGACCTTACATTTATTATTCATATTTTGCCTTTTCAGATAGTTTTGGGAGTATTTTTTGGATAAATGATGTAGGGGACAAATATATCAAAAATTTTTCAAAAGGTTATTTGTCAGAGGATCATAAGAATAAATACCCACTTCATTTGAATGGAGGAATTACTACAAGAATATTTGCAGCATATTTGTCAAATCATCTAGACAATAAAGGATTCATAATTGATAAAGAATTTTGCCCATACAACATTTTTATTCCTACGTTAGGCTTTAGTTCTAAGAAATTAAAAGAAATCACAAATCTATTAGATCAAAAAAAATACAATTATACTATTAAGGATATCGAAAGAAGAAACATGGCTTACGAAAAGTTTTACGCTACAGGCATACCTGTTTTAATTGCTCCAGGAAATAAGGAGATTCAAATCTGCTCAAGAATTGAAGATAAACAAAAATGGATAAATAAAAATGAGCTTCTAAAACAAATTGAAATAAAATTAAAAAAACCAACTAAAAAAATAAGTAAAATTAAGGTGATTGAATCTGCTTCAGAAAAAAATAATAAAAATAATGGGATGGTTTTTAAAGTTAAAGAAAAGGATAAGAATAAATTTATGGATAAATATAAATTTCTTGGTTATTTTCAAGATAATGATTTAGCCTTTGTTGAAAAAAAATATTAGTGCTTCTTAATTATTATTGCAGGTTTTGTATTAGTTGCATCTAAATCAGCCATTCCTCCAATAGGAAAAGTAATCCTTGGCGAGGTATGGCCAAAATCAAGACCATAAATAATAGGAATTTTATGATTTACACCAATCTTTTTCAATAGGTTTTTTAATTCTTTTTCATCCACTTTACTATCAGGATTTATTCTTCCAAATACTATTCCTTTAACCTTATTAAAATTCTTATTCAGTACTAAAAAATTTAAATTATTCTTGATAATATTTATATCTGCAGATTTATGTTCTTCTAAAAATAATATTTTATTTTTAATATCTGGTGCAAACCCTGTTGATAACAATAAATTGAAAGTTCTTAAATGTCCGCCAATTATTCTTCCATTGCACTTTCCTTTATTTAACGAAATATAACTTTTATTTTTGTTAAACTTTCTTTTATTTTGATTTAAAGACCAATGATCATTACTCCATTTATCTGATTTAATAATATTATAAGAATTATTATCAAATAAGATTCTGTAAACTCTACGGGTGATAATTCGAATAACAAAAAACTTTAAATAGTAGGATATCCTTGGATATCTATGAGAAAAATAGAATTAAACAAAGAAAAACTCAAATTTGAGGATAACGTGGAAGGCTTTCTTGAAAGGGAAGTCACACCTTTTGGAAATAGTGCTAAGGTTGATTGTCCAAAGCGATTTATCGGAAAGAAAGTCTATCTTATCGTTGTGAAATAAATAAAGTGAGGAGTTAAGAATGGATTGCATTTACTGTAACTCCCTCCTCACTGTCCGAAATGGACACAATGATAAGGGAGTACAACGTTATAAATGTAAGGATTGCGGTAGAAGATTTTGTGAAAAAGGGATTTTTGCAAGACATAGATATCCTCTTCAAATAATTTTGGATGCTTTGTTCTTATATTCTCAACCTATATCAACGAGGGGAGTGACTAAAAACCTTAAACATTTTAGAAAGATTAAACCTAGCCATGTAGCTGTTTACAATTGGGTTGTTAAATTTTCTCCAAAGTTAATAGAATTAGCACATAAAAAAGCAATCCACTTCACAAACATTTTTCACGTCGATGAAAAATTTATTCATGTTAGAAAGAGTAAAGATAAACATGCTTACTTATGGATTGTATCAGATTCAAAATCAAATATAATTGCGACGCATATAAGCTTTGAGAGAGACTCTGCTAATGCAAAAATTGTTTTGAGAAAAGCCAAGGAAAGGGCGGGATTTTCTCCAGAGCTTTTAATCAGCGATGGACTTCAAGGATATAAAAGTGCTTGTTCATGGGTCTTTGGGAGAAAAACTAGACATGTGCAAGCACACTTCGAAGCTGTGAATATTATTCATAAAGGAAAACTAATGAAAATTAGTAATAATCGAGCCGAAAGAATAAATGAATTTTATGCTTTGTGGTTACACTCTATTAGAGGTTTCAAAAGATTGGACAGAGCCAATCTTCTCGTTGAATTTTTTGCAATTTACTATAATTATCTAATGCCTCACGGAGTAAAGGAAAAAGTTAAAGTTCAATGGCAGAAAATCCCAGTAATAATTAATTCATAATTAATGGATTGTCTTCACAGCGATAGCTGTGACAATTTTTTTATTTATGACCTTTTAATTTAACAGAATCTCAAATAAACATTTATTAAAATAATCTAAAGTATATTCAATATTTAATTTTTCTCCAAAATCAAAAAAGTTAGGGCCATAATAGGTTATAATGTTAGATTTATTACAAACCGCATTTAGTATTGAAGTCAAGTCAGAATATCCCAAGACAATTTTTGGATTTTTATTTACAACATTGTAATTTAGATGAGGTAATAATTCAATTGTTGAATATCCTCCAATAACGGCGATTATTGCTTTAACCCTTTTATCTCTAAAAGCCTCATTTAAGTCATTAATTCTAGATTTAATTGAAGAAGAATCATATTTATCAATTTCATTAACATGTTTTCCATATGTAACTATTAGACCTAAATCTCTAATTCTTCTCTCTGCAATTTTTATTGTATCTTTTTTTATCCAAGATAATTTTAAACTACGAGATATTGCAATTATTCTAACTTCGTCTCCTCTTTTTAATTTATCAGGAATTTTCATCTTCGATTTTTTTCACCAATTTTTTTAATTTTCTAATATCTTCCTTAGTGTTAAGTTTATTATTAAAACTCCAACGAATAACAGACAATCCATGTATTATCTCGTAAAACTTTATTTTCTTTAATTTATTCTTTTTTGACTTCTCTTTATTAATAAACTCCTCAAAGATATCTTTATGATACCACTTAATTGAAGCATACTCGTAAAGAGGATCTCCAATAAGGGGATGATCCATATCTATAATTTTGTAGATTTTTTCATTTTTAAAAAAGAAATTCATAGGATTGATATCTGTTAAAATTAATGATCCTTTTTTATTAAAAATAAACTGTTTTTTTGAATTATTTATAATTGCTTCAATATTTAATTTAAACTTATTATTTATTATTCCATTATCTAATAAGAAGACAAGATTATTTTTACTAGAATTAATAATAAATTCATCCCATGAGTTATGTGTGCCCTTTGAATCACTTCTTATTTGACCAAATTTATTAAGTTTAATTTGATGTACTTTTTTCAAAAAGAGAAGTAATGAATTAATTTCTTTTTTTGAAAGAGTCCCTTTTTTCTTTTGATAACCCTCTTTAATATACTCTTCAATCAACACTGGTTTTTTATTTTTTTGAATGTCAATTATTTTTACTGAAGGTAACTTTTTCTTTGCCAATAATCCTAATGTGATCTTCTCAATTTTAAAATGTTCAAGATTATGAAATTCCTTGAAATTATCTTTGGGTATCTTATGAATCTTATCATCTTTTAGGAATATTTCATGCACAAGCCCTTCATTAATTTTTCTATATTGTTAAGTAAACTTCATAACTTAACATAAAGATTTGCAGGGAAATCTTTT
>CAYWQI010000003.1:20273-35197 GCA_964460535.1 Candidatus Woesearchaeota archaeon | reverse complement strand
ACAAACAGCAAGGCAGAGGAAAAAAGATTTTATTAAGAGTGTATTTACTGGAAGAATTTTTAAGGATATTAAAAAGAGTCTAAAAGAACAAGATGATTTGGGGGATTTTGAATGAATGGGTTATTGGAATAATTAGAATGAGGGAGGTGATTTGGGTTATGGGGATGATGGTTGGGGTTATGGGGATGGTTGGAATGATTGGGGGTTATGGGGATGAGAATGATGGTTGGAATGATTGGGTTCTTGGAATTAGAGAGGTTATTGGGATGAGAAGGATGAGGAGTTACTCTTAAAATGTTTACTAATCTCAAATAATTTATAAGTATGAGATATAACATATACAAGGAAACATTTATAAATAGTTTCCTCTTATATATAGAATGGTAAATAAAGAATTTTGGTTAGAGAAAGTTCAGAATTGGCATGAAAAAAGGTTTCCAAAAATTTTAGAAAGGTCTATTGATATTCCAAATAAAATAAAGATTTCTAGAATGATTTCATTAATAGGCCCTAGAAGAACTGGAAAGACATATGAATTATTATTTATAGCAAAAAGAATTTCAGAAAAATACAATAAAGAGAATACACTTTATATTAATTTTGAAAGTCCTGAATTTGGAGTTTTGGATGCAAAAGATTTAATTGAAATGCTTAAAGCAAAAAGAGAATTATTCCCAGACATTCCTTTAGACAAATTGTGGTTATTTTTAGATGAAATACAAAATGTTAATAATTGGGAAAAATTTGTGAGGAAATGCCTTGATGATGGAATAAATGTTTTTGTTTCTGGTTCTTCATCAAGATTTTTAAGTAAAGAAATTGCAACAAGTATGAGAGGAAGAAATTTATCTTATTATATTTATCCTCTTTCATTTAATGAATTTTTATATTTTAAGGGTTTTGATGCTTCAGGAGCATATTCAACGCAAAAAAAATCTAAAATTCTTAAATATCTTAGAGAGTATTTAACTTTTGGAGGATATCCTGAAGTTGTGTTATTTTCTTTTGAAAAAGAAAGAATATTAAATGATATTTTTAATACTGCAATTTTGAGAGATGTTATTGAAAGAAATAATATAAGAAATGATTTTCTTTTAAGGAGCTTAATTAAGGCCTTGTTAACATCTAAAGAATTTTCAGTAAATAAATTTTACAATTACTTAAAATCACAAGGAATTAAGGTTTCTAAAGATTCTGTTTATAAGTATCTCACTTATTTAGAAGATGCTTTTTTTGTATTTTCACTTAATAAATTTAGTTTATCTTATAAAAAAGCAGAACAATCAATACCTAAAATCTTTTTTGTTGATAATGGTTTGTTATATAACAATGGAGTTGATGATTTAGGAAGATTAATGGAAAATCTTGTATTTGTTGAATTGAAAAGAAGAAATAAGGAAATTTCTTATTATAAAAATAGTTTTAATAAAGAAGTAGATTTTGTTGTTAAGAAAGGAAAAAAGATCAAACAATTAATTCAGGTTTGCTATAATCTTGAAGATTATAACACATTGGAGAGGGAAGTAAGTTCTTTAATTTCTGTTGCAAAAGAATTTAAATGTAATAATCTACTATTAATTAGTTGGAGTGAAGAAAAAAAGATAAAAAGAAAAAGTTTAGAAATTAAATTTATCCCTTTATGGAAATGGTTGTTAGAATAAGATGGAAAATAAAACAAACAAAAAGAGGAAATACCAAAATATAGTAACATTTATAAACATTTGTTTCTATAATTCTATAAAATGGTAAAAATAAATACTTTATTTAAGAAAAAGAAAATAAGCAGAATTAGAGATATTGAGAGAGAAAGATATCTTAATTTTTTAGAAAACTCTTATATTAATAATCTTCAACATAGTGAAAAAAATTTAATTGAATTTCCTAGATGGAGTATTATTTCAGGATATTATGCTATGCATGATGTTACTAAATTATTCATATGCAAAAAATTTGGAATTAAGATTGATTTTAATGTTCATGCCAATACAATTATTGTTCTTGAAAAATTAATTGAAAATAAGGAAATTCCAAAGTTATTAGAAAAAGCTTATAGAGAATTTTTGGATTTGTCTAATGATTTAAATGAAGCAAAGCAAAACAGAGTTAAGGCTCAGTATTATACTGGAACTGCTTATTCTTTGAAAAGATATTTAGAAGAAGCAAAAGATTTTTTAGAACAAGTAAAAAGTTATTTAAATAAAATAAGAGAGTTATTAGAATGATTCTCCAATTTAATAAAAATCTTGTGAAAGTTTTAAGTGTTTTTGCAACTTCACCAGGTTCTAGTTTGCAGAGAAACAAAATTCAAGAATTTACAGGCATTAATAATATTATTTTAGATAAAATTCTAGCAAGATTATTAAATTCAAATATTCTCAAAAAAGAAAAAAGATTTTATTTCCTGAATTTATCTAATAAAAATTCTAAAATTGTGTTAGATGAAGTTGCTAATTATTATCATAAAGCTAAAGATTTACCTTTAAAAGTTTATTCTTTATTAATAGATATTATCTTTGAAATGTCTGAGATTAGATATCTTAATGAATTATATTTATTTGGTAGTTATAGTAAGTTGGTTTATACAGAGGATTCAGATATTGATTTTGCTATTATTTCTGAAAGAGTGAATAAAAAAGAGGTTAATGAAATAATTAGAAAAATACAAAAAAGATATAATAAAAAAATAGAAGTTCATTATTTTAAAAAAGATTTTTATAAAAATAAAAAAGATCCTTTAGTTAAGGAAATTTTAAGAGATGGTGTGAGATTAATATAGGAAATAAAAATAATTAAAATAAAGATATAAAAAAATGGAAAAAAAAACAAAAAATAAAATGAAAAAAGATATTAAATATCAAATTATCTTTGCAGGTCCTGCTGGTTCAGGCCCAAATTTTATAGCAAATTTATTTAGTGAATTATTAAATGGCAAGGGTTATTATGTTTTTAACATGAGGAATTATTCTAGTTTAATTAGAGGAGGAAATAATTTTAATGTTCTTACTTTTTCAAATAAAAGAATTTCTAGTAATGAATCTAAATCAGATATTTTAGTTGCACTTGATGAAAAATCTATAAAAATTCATAAAAATAATTTAAAAAAGGATTCATTTATCTTGTCAAGCAAAAATAAACAAAAGAATATTTATTTTTTAGGGCAATTAGTTAAATATTTTGGATTAGAATTTTTTGATTTACAAAAACAATTAAAAGTATTAGGTAAGAAATATGAAGATAATTTATCTAAGGCAAAACAAGGTTATGAGAGTATAAAAACAAGTAAATTTGATTTAAGATGCAATGAAGATAATAATTTAAATAAAAATAACAATAATAACCTGGATAATAAGAATAATAATTTAAATAATAACAATAATAAGAATAATCTTTATTCTGAAGATGGAAGTCAAGGAGTTTCTCAAGGAGCTTTAAAATCTGGACTTGATTTATATTATGCATATCCAATGACTCCTGCAACTCCTGTTCTTGTTGAACTTGCTCAAGCTACATTAAATAAAAATGCAAAACACAAGACAGTAGAACTAGAAAATGAAATTGCTGTTGCTAATGCAGGAGTTGGTAGTTGTATAAGTGGAAAAAAGACAATGGTTGGAACATCTGGGGGTGGTTTTGATTTAATGTCAGAAACTTTGAGTTTATGTGGCATGGCTGGAATTCCTTTGATATTTTATTTAGCTATGAGAAAAGGACCTTCAACTGGAGTTGCTACTTATACAACACAAGAAGATTTGAAAATGGCTCTAGGCACAGGACATGGGGAATTTCCTAGAATTGTTGTTTCTCCAGGAAATCCTCTTGAAGCTGAAGAAGTAACAAACCAGATGTTTTATTTATGTCAAAAATTCTCCACACCCGGGATAATTCTTAGTGATAAGCATCTTGCAGAAAGTTATTATACTTTAGATAAAAAATCTGAATTAATAAAAGTTCCTCAAGTAATGAAATTAAAGAGATATAATAGTTATGAACAAAATCCCAAGACTGGAAGTGCAACAGAAAATCCAGGTATAATCAAGAATAATACTGAAGAGAGATTTTTAAAGATTAATAAGATATCTAGTGAAATAAAAAATAAAAAATTTGCTCAATATAAAATTTATGGAAATAAAAATTCAAAAAATGTTATTATTTCATGGGGTTCTAATCAAGGAGCAATTTTAGATTCTATAAAAAATCTAAAAGATATTTGTTTTATTTCTTTGATTTATCTTGAACCCTTTCCTTCTGAAATCAAGAAATATCTAGAAAAAGCAAGAAATATATTAGTTATTGAAAATTCTAGAACTTGTTATATTGCGGATTTAATAAAACAAAAAATAGGTTTTGAAATTCCTGAAAAAAATAAGATATTAAGGTATGATTCTAGAGCTTTTTTATCAGATGAATTAAATAAAGAAATTAAAAAGAGGTTGAATTAAATAAATAATTAAAATAAATCAAGGAAGCAAATAAAGATTATTTTAAAAAATATTAAATTAAAACAATAACACAAAAACAATAAAATAAAAACAATAAATAAAAATAGATATTATTAAAATAAAAACAACAAGTCAAAAAAACAAAAAAACAACAATACAAAAAATCAATAAATCAAAAATCAAAGATATTATTAAAATAAAAACAATAAGATAAAAAAATCTTAAATTAAATATTATAATGAAAAAAATGAAACAAAATAATAAAACAAGAAAAAAGAATTTGAATACAGGAACAAAACCTACTTGGTGTCCTGGTTGTTTTAATTTTCAGATACTTGCTGGTGTTAAAAACTTAATTGAAGACAAATTATATAAAAATCCAAAAGAGAAATTTGCAATTGTTTCTGGAATTGGATGTCATGCAAAGGTTTTTGATTATTTGAATCTTCCTGGAATTAATAGCATACATGGAAGAGTTCCTCCAACTTGTCTTGGAATGAAGATTGCAAATCCTAAATTAAATGTAATCGGGTTTTCTGGTGATGGTGATGCTTATTCAGAAGGATTAAGTCATTTGATTTCTGCAGCAAGATATAATAGTAATTATAAATTAATTATTCATAATAATCAGATTTTTGCTTTAACAGTAGGACAACCAACACCAGTTACTGAACAAGGTTTTAAGGACAAAACAACTCCAAGAGGTGTAAAATTAGAATCTTTAAATCCAATTAAACTAATGTTGTCTTCTGGAGCAAGTTTTGTAGCAAGAGTTTTTGCAGATTCAAAACAAGTTAAAGAGATTTTAAATAAAGCATTAAAACATAAGGGATTTGCATTTATTGAAGTTCTTCAACCTTGTTTAGTTTTTCATTCAGATAAGGAATATAAAAAACATTTGTATAATTTACAAGACACTAAACATGATACTAGGAATTGGAACAAAGCAATGAAAAAAGCTTGTGAATTTGATTATAGTAATATAAATAATAAAACAAAAATACCTACAGGTATTTTTTATCAAGAAAATAGGGATATTTTTGAGGATAATCTTTGAAAATTATAGATAAAAAAATAATAAATAATAGAGATAATTGTTATATTAAAAAATAGGAAGAGTAATACTTATAGATAGAGTAGAATTAAATTTCAATTTTCAAGGGTGAGAATAAGAGTAAATCTGATATTAGAGCAATATTAAGTTCTATATTTCAATAAAGGGTTTTATAATAAATAATCTTAAGAATATATGAATTTAATAAGGATTTATAATATATTAATTGAATTTACTTGGATAGGGAAAGCAAGAAATTTTTAAAAATAATTTAAGGATTAGGAGATTTTTTTAAATTTTCAAAGACATGTGTTCTTCAATAATTTCTTATGGCTTTTATTTAAGAAATAATAAGAAATTTTAATTAATATCTTCTGAAGTTTTTTAGATAATTGTTCCTTTAAATCCATTATTATTATTATTATTAGAAAATATTTCTATAACTTACAATATCTAAGCTCTGAAAATTTTTAGGATTAATCTTTTTTATAAAAATATCTTGATATTATTTTTTTAATTTATCTTTTTAATTTATCTTTAATGATTTTTCCTGAATTACCTTTAGGTAATTTATCTATAAATTCAATTTCTTTTGGATATGAATGTCCTGCATAATTCTTTTTTACAAAACTTGAAAGTTGTTTTTTCAAATTACTTGATTTTTTGAATTTTGAATCAAGAACAACAAAAGCTTTTATTATTTCTCCAAGAGTTTTGTCAGGAATTCCTATAACTGCTGTTTCTTTTACTGAAGGATGTTTTAATAATACATTTTCTATTTCTATAGGAGAGACTCTTTCTCCAGATGTTTTTATTATATCGTCCTTTCTTCCAGAAAAATAAAAATTATTATTTTTCTTTTTTGCAAGGTCAAAGGTTTTAAACTCTTTTCCAGAAAAATATTGATTATACATTTTTTTATGTTTGTAAATTCCAGTCATCATTGCTGGCCAGGGTTTTTTTATTAATATCATATTATTTCTTGTTTTTGTTTTTACATTTATTTCTTGTCCAAGAGAACCTGGTTCTTGATTTATGTTTGCTATAACTATTGCTCCTGTTTCAGTTTGCCAATAAGTATCTATAATTTTAACATCAAATTTTTTATAATAATCAACAATGCTTTGTTGAAGTGCTTCTCCAACACTAAAGATATATTTTACATGTTTAAAATCTGGTTTTTTTGCTTTATTTTTTAATAATCTTAGAACTGTGGGTGCTGTGTAAATTATTTGTATTTTATTTTCTTTAAAAAATTTAATCCAGTTTAGAGGATTAAATCTTCCTGAAATATTGTAAATTGTGCAACCTATTGTTAAAGGTGTAATAATACTATAAACACTTCCAGTTATCCAAGCAGGATGTGCAGAACAAAAATATCTTGTATTTTTATTTAATTTAAGGACTTTTTTTCCAGTGTATTTCCATTGGATAATTGCTTGATGGGGAATCTGAATTCCTGCTACAGGAGTTCCTGCTGTAGAAGAAGTAAAAATCATAATGCAAGTGTCTTTTTTATTTTTTAAAACAGGTTTAAAATCAACATTTTTTTTATTTAATTCTTGTTTGAATTTTTTATTTATTATTAATGTTTTATATTTATTTTTATGTAGTTTTTTTGAAAGAATAGAATTTGTAATAACAAGATTTGCATCTCCCCTGTCAAGTCTTAAATAAAGTCCTTGTTCTTGAAAAGCTTCAAATATAGGACAAGGTATGCTTCCTGCTTTGATAATTCCTAGAAATAAGTAATAATAATCAATTGTTTTTGGAAGAAATATGAATATTCTTGAATTAGGTTTAATGTCTTGTTGTTTTAGATAATTTGCAAATTGATTTGTTTTTTTTATTAGTTCTTGATAAGTTAATTTTTGAATCTTGTTATTTTTTTCTTGGGATTGAAATACTATTGCTGTTTTATTAGGATTTTTTTGTGCTTGTTTTTCTATTGTTTCTATAATATTTAATTTGTTTTTGTGAAAAACTATGCCCTCTTTTTTTTGAATTTTTTTCCAATCCATGTTTTCTTGAATATTGACTATTATTTAAATATTTCTTAATAATTCACACTTTTTGCAGATTTCTTTTCTTGCAGGTTCTCCACAAATTTTACAGATATTGGGTTTTTTTGTTGTAGAAATTGTTTTTTGTATTTTTTTATTTAAATATTCAAAACTCTTGACAATATTTAATTTTTCTTTGTTTGATAAATCCTTAAATAAGTTTCTTAATTGTATTCTATAAGAATCCAAAGCACATGGACAGCTTTGATATACTACTGGAAGTTTTTTTTCTTTAGTGTATTTTTTAATTAAGTCTTCTGGAATATAAAACAAGGGTTTTATTCTAGGAACAAATTTTCTTTTTTCTAGAATTTTTGAATTTTGCGAGATTATTCCAATATTACCACTTAATTCAGGACTTCCTTTTAAAATATTTATTAAAAATGTTTGAGATTCATCATCTAGATTATGGCCTGTTGCAATATATTTTGTTTTTAATTTTCTTGCTTCTTTATTTAGAATCCATTTTTTCAAAACTCCACAAATTGCACAATTTTTTAATCCTTTTCCTTTATTTGAATTTTGAACAGCAGTTCTTAAATAGCAAATTCCAGAACCTATTTCTTTTTTTATATCATAAATATAAAGAGGAATTTTAAGTTGTTCACAAAGGTCTTGAACTGCTTTGAGACAGTCTTGAGAGTATTTTCCAATATGCAGGTTTAAATAAAGTCCATGTATTTTATATCCTAATTTATGCAAGAGATATGCTGTAAGTGTTGAGTCTTTTCCTCCTGACAAAGCTACTAAAATTTTATCAGATTTTTTTATTTTAGCTTTTTTAAGAGTTTGAGATACTTTTTTTTCTAATTGTTTAAAGTTCATATAATAGAAAGATGAAGTTAATTTTTAAAGGTTGGTTTTTGTTGTATCTAGTAATCCTAACTACGAAGATAAAATCAAATACAGTCGCTAAAGCGAAATTAATAGCAAGAACTTTCAGAGCTTAAATCTAACAATTTGTAGAGATATTTTTTCATAATAAAAATTCAAAGGCACAGATATCCAAGAAAACTTCAGAAGAGATTAATTAAAATTTCTTATTCTCTATCAAATTTGCAAGACAGAAAATTATGAAGAAAGATATTTCTTGGTTACCAGGTATTTTTTATTTTTTAGTTTTTAAGAAAAAAATTAATGCAATAAATGAAATAATAAGAAAAACCGAATAATTTAAAAACTTCTTATTATTTGTATTTTACACTCCAGTAGACAAACAATTCTATTTTATTAATACACTTTCTGAGAGTAACTTTAATATTTAAATAAGAGATTTTTATTTATAATTATGGTAAAACAAAAAATTAAGAAACAAGTATCGCAGACATACAAGTCAAAGAGATATCTAAAAAAAGATATTAAATCAGCTTTGCATCCTCTTGTTGATGAATGGTTTTTTTCTAAGTTTGAGGATTTTTCTGAAGCTCAAAGATATGGTGTAATGAATATTTTTGAAAAAAGAAATATCCTAATTTCAGCTCCAACAGGAGGAACAAAAACTCTCACAGCTTTTTTATCTATTATAAATCAACTTGTGAGTCTTGCAATTGAAAAAAAACTTGAAGATAGGGTTTATGCTTTATATACAAGTCCTTTAAAAGCATTGAGTAATGATATTTCTAAAAATTTAAAAGAACCACTTGAAGAAATTTCTGAACTTGCAAAAGAAAAAGGAATTGAGATGCAAGAAATTCGTGTTGGCTTAAGAACAGGAGATACAACTACTTCAGAAAGAGCTAAAATGGCAAGAAAAGCTCCTCATATTCTTGTAACAACTCCTGAGAGTTTGGCAATTGTTTTAACAACTAAAAAATTTATAGAAGCTTTTCAAAATGTAGAATATTGTATTGTAGATGAAATTCATGCTTTAGGAAACAAGAGAGGAGTTTATCTTTCATTGAGTTTAGAAAGATTAAATGAAGTTGTTTTGTCAAATTCTAAAGGAAAAAACAAGAATTTTCCAATTAAAATAGGATTAAGTGCAACAGTAGAACCAATTGAAGAAGTAGCTAAATATCTTGTTGGAATAGATTCTACAGGCAAGGATAAAAATAGAAAAGTTGGAATTGCTAAAGTCAAAGGAAACAAAAAGATTAATATTCAAGTATTAAGTCCTGTTGAAGATTTAATAAATTCTCCAAATCCCAGGAACAAGGTTTATCACTGTATAAACAGTCTTGTAAAAAAACATAAAACAACTCTTGTTTTTACAAATACAAGGGCAGCTACAGAAAGAGTTGTGGAATATTTTAAAGATAAATTTCCTACAGATTATACTGATGAGAATATTGCAGCACATCATTCTTCTTTAAGCAAGGGTTATAGATATAAAATTGAAGAAAATTTAAGAAAAGGAAAATTAAAAATTGTTGTTTGTTCTACAAGTCTTGAATTAGGAATAGATATTGGTTTTATTGATTTAGTTATATTAATGGGAAGTCCAAAATCATCTTCAAGAGCTCTTCAAAGACTTGGAAGGTCAGGCCATAAATTACATGAAACAGCTAAGGGAAGGTTTATTGTTTTTGACAGGGATGATTTAGTTGAATGTAGTGTTATACAAAAAGAGATGATTGAAGGAAAAATTGATAATATTCAATTTCCTCAAAATGCTTTAGATGTTTTAAGTCAACAGATTTTTGGAATGGCTATATATAAGGTATGGAATATTAATGATTTGTTAAAGACAATTAGAAAAAGTTATTGTTATCAAAATTTATCTAAAAAAGATTTTTATTCTGTAATAAGTTATCTTTCTGGAGAATATAATCTTGAAAAAAGCCATGTTTATGGAAAGATTTGGTATGATTCTGAAACTAATCAAATAGGTAAAAGAGGAAAAATGGCAAGAGTTATCTATATGACAAATATTGGAACTATTCCTGAGGAATCTTTTGTTACTGTGAAACTTGCACCTTCTGGAGATATTGTGGGAGTTATAGATGAAAGCTTTCTTTCTAGAATGAGAAAAGGAGATGTGTTTGTTCTTGGAGGAAACAAATATTTATATTCTTATACAAAAGGAATGAATCTTTATGTTAGAAATGCTATTGATAAAAGTCCAACAATTCCTTCCTGGTTTTCAGAAATGCTTCCTTTGAGTTTTGAAACAGGTCTTGAAATTAATAATTTAAGAAGTTTGTTAAAAGAAAAATTTCAACAAAATAATTCAAAAGAAAAAATAATAAAATTAATTAAGAATTATTTGTATGTTGATGAAATTCCAGCAAAAGAAATTTATGAATATTTTTTACAACAATTCAAATTTTCTGAATTTCCAGATAATAAATTAATTACTATTGAAAGTTTTGAGGATAATAAAGAAGATAAAAAATATCTTCTTGTTAATAGCATGTATGGTCGTAGAGTTAATGATGCTTTATCTCGTGCTTTAGGATATTTAATTTCTAATTCTCTAAAAAGAGACATTGAAATAGGAATAAGTGATAGAGGTTTTTATTTTTCAGGTTTTTCTAAAAATTCTGAACCTTTGAAATTATTTGAAAAAGCTTTGGATAAGTTAGATACTAGTAATTTCCAGGATATTTTAAAAGAAGCTATTGAAAAAACAGATATTTTAACAAGAAGATTTAGACATTGTGCTACCCGTGCTTTGATGATTTTACGTAATTATAAGGGTCAGAGAAAAAATGTTAAAAAACAACAAATGAAATCTCATTTTTTAATTTCAGCTGTTAGAAAAATATCCAAAGAATTTCCAATTTTAAGTGAAGCTAAAAGAGAAGTTTTAGAAGATTTAATGGATGTTCAAAATGCTCTTAAAGTTTTAGATTGGATTAAATCTGGAAAAGTTGAAATAGAAGCAAGTCCTGTTAAAATACCTTCTCCATTTTCATTAAACTTGGTTTTAGAATCACATTTGGATTTAATGAGAATTGAAGACAAACAAGATTTTTTAAAAAGAATGCATAAAGTTTATAGTGAGGAAATATCTAAAAAAGAAGGTATTTTAGAGTAATAAAATCAAGGCAATTGATAATACTGATTATGGAAATTATAAAATGTAAAAAACAAGAAATTATTAATTTTTGTTTGTTAAGGGTATTAAATAATTTTTAATGCAACTAGTAAACAAGACATATTTTTCTTGATGATTTACTTATTTATAGATTTGATAAGTAATGAGAAATCTTGCTTTAACTTGTTATGTTTAAGTTATGAAAGTTTTTATTATTAACCTTTTTTAGATAATATATTTGGTTTATTTTTGTATTTAGGATTATCAAATAAGTTTTAACAGAAGATTTAAATATATTTGATTGTTTAATTATATACAATGAATCCTCTTGGTTTATGTTCTTTAGATATAATTTAAATTAAAAAATGCAAATAAAAAAAATGTCAAAAAAAGTAAAACAACCAGAATATATTTTTATTAATAAAGGATTGTTTTTTCCTAAACAAGGAATTTTGGCTTTAGGAGACTTACATCTTGGTTATGAATCCATGTTAAAAGAACAAGGAATGGCTCTTCCTTTTAATCAAAATAAAATAACTCAGGAAGAAGTTAAATTCATTTTAAATGAGATTAATTTTAGAGGATATTCTATTAATAAAATTGTTTTACTTGGTGATGTCAAGCATTATTTTAGATTTGAGAAATCTGAATTTTTTGAAATAAGGAATTTTCTAAAATCTCTTTTAGATTTTGTCAAAGAAAAAGATATTATTTTAATAAAAGGAAATCATGACAAAGCTATTTCTGAAAATGAGGGTTATAGAGATTTTTATATCTCTGATGATGAAAAAATTTGTTTTATACATGGACATAAAAATTTTCCTGAAATTCATCACAAGTCTTTAAAAATAATTGTCATGAGTCATCTTCATCCTGCTGTTATTTTAAAAGACCCGCAAGGAATTAAAAAAGAAAAATACAAGTCATTTTTAGTTGGAAAATATAAAAACAAGAAATTTATTATTGTTCCAAGTTTTTTTCCTTTAATTGAAGGAAGTGAGATAAATGAGTTTTATTCTGATAAATTTGTTTTTTCTATTATTCCTAATGAAATTTTAAAGAAATTTAATGTATATGTAGTAGGAAAAAACAAGGTTTATGAATTTGGAAAATTAGGAGATTTAAATTAATTTTTTATTGCTTCTATTGAGTTGAATACTTTTGGAGCCTGCTCTGAATTTTTTATTGTATGTTTTTTAATTTTATTAAAATATCTTCACTAACTTTTTTAATGTCTTGTTCTCCATTTATTTTTAAAACTTTTACATCTTCTATAGATTTATAATAGTTTAGGAGAGGTTTTGTTTTTTGGTGATAGATTTCCAAACGTTTTTGGATTGCTTTAGGATAATCATCTTGTCTTTGAACTAGTTTTCCTTCACATTCATCACATATTCCTTTTTGTCTTGGTTTTAGTGAAGGAATTACATAATTATATCCTTTTCCACAAGATTCACAAGAATATCTACCTGAAACTCTTTTAATTGCTTCTTTATCTGAGATATTTATTTCAATAACTGCATTTATTTTAATTAGTTTTTCTAGTTCTTTTGCTTGTTCTAGATTTCTTGGAAAACCATCTAAAATAAATCCTCTTGAACAATCCTCTTTTTTTATTCTTTGTTTTAAAATTTCTAGAATTAAGCTATCAGGAACTAGTTTTCCTTTGTTAATATAAGAATTAATTTCTTTTCTTAATTCTCCTTTGGTTTCTCTTATTAAATCACCTGTTGAAATGTGTGCAAGACCTAATTTTTTTGAAACAATTTTTCCTTGTGTTCCTTTTCCTGAACCTTGAGGTCCTATAAATATTAATTTCATATTTTTAAAAAAATAAGAAGGTTTTTAAACTTATTTAGTATTTATAGATTATGGTTAAAGTCAATCAAACAAAATGCATTGGATGTGGGCTTTGCACAGAAATTTGTGATGAAGTTTTTTATCTTGAAGATAGTGGGAAAGCAAAAGCAAGAGATATTGATAAAAAAGATGCTCCTGAATGTGTAAAAGAGGCTGTTGAACAATGTCCTGTTGGAGCTATTAGTGAATAATTTTTTTATTTGATTATAATAATGTTTTTTTTACATTTTTTTTAAGAAAATTTAATATGATTTAATATAAATTTGTCAAATTCATTTAATTATCTATTGATTTTTAGTAATTGGTAACACTTGAGTTTTTACTTAATAATTTCTTGCTTAGTAGATTTAATAAAATAATTAATATCATTAGATTTTCTTGGATATCTGTGCCTTTGAATTTTTTTATTTCTTTTATTGTGGAATATATCTGCAAATTGTTAGGTTTAAGCCCTAAAAGTTTTTACTATTAATCTTTTTTCAAGAAATATATTGGGTTTTATTTTTATAGTTAGGATTACCAGATACGATTTTTATTTTAATTATAGAAACCTTTATATACTTGGAGTTTATATTATGTATATACTAGATATATAAAAATGGTACAAGCAATGATTGAAATTCCTAAGAAAGCAAATCAAGTTTTAAATATTGTTAAAGCTAAATATGGTTTTAAAACAAAAAGTGAAGCAATTGCTAAGGTTGTTATTGAATATGGTTCTGAACTTCTTGAACCAGAACTTTGTCCAGAATATATTAAAAAATTGAAAAGAATCAAGGAAAAAGGAGAATTTTTAAGTTTTGACTCTGCAGATGATTTAAAAAAGAGTGTGGAAAATGAGGCTCATTGAAATTGAGAAAAATCTTTATAAAAATCTAGTGAAACTTCTTAAAAAAGACAAAAAAAGATATGAAATAATCTGGAAAAAAATAAATGAAGTTGCAAATTGTTTTGATGTTGAACATTATAAAAATTTAAGATTTCCATTACAAGAATTTAAAAGAGTTCATGTAGATAAAAGTTTTGTTTTGATTTTTAAATACAATAAAATTAAGGATATTATTAGATTTTATGATTTAGATCATCATGATAAAATTTACAAAAAGAAGCATTGATTTTATTTATTTTTTGCAACAATAAACTTTATTAAGGGGTTTGTCTTTTTTTGTTTAATTAATGTTAATTTATATGAACAACAAAAGAGGATAAAATGGATTTTTTAATAAGTGATGCTATGAAGGAACAAGAGAATTTTGATAATGAAAAAGAAGCTGCTCTTGAAAAAATGAGTTCTCGTATGAAAAATGAAAAAAAATCTGCTGAAGAATTATTAAAAGAAGAAAAATTTCAATCAAATAAAGAAGAACAGAGTTCTGAATTTAATGAAGAAAAGAATATTGAAAATTCAGATAATTCAAATAACTTAGATAATCAAGATAATTCAAATAATAATTCTGGAAATATTTCTGAAATAAAAAATTCTAATGAGAATTATTCTGAAAATAATAAAGAAAACAATGAAGAAGATA
>CAYWQI010000003.1:17608-20173 GCA_964460535.1 Candidatus Woesearchaeota archaeon | reverse complement strand
AGAATAGAGACAATAATGAAAACAATAATGAAGAGAACAATAAAGAAGACAATGAGAGAGAAACTATAGAAAAAAATAAAGAAAATAATAATGAAGAAGATAAGAATAGAGACAATAATGAAAACAATAATGAAGAGAACAATAAAGAAGACAATGAAAGAGAAATTCTAGAAGAAAGTGAAGAAAGTAATAAAGAAAATGAGGAAATTGAACAAAAGATTAATCCTAATGATTTTGTTAAATGGTTTTCTGAATTAAATAAAAATTCAGGAAAAATTGTAGGAGGAAAAGGAGCAAATCTTGCTGAAATTTATAATCTAGGAATTAGTGTTCCTCCAGGTTTTGTTGTAACTGCTCAAGCTTATGATTATTTTATTGAAGTTGCTGGAATAAAAGATAAAATTAATGAACTTTTAAATAATCTTGATTATGAAGATACAGAAAAATTAAATGAAGTTACAAAACAGATAAGGGCTTTTATTATTGATTCTGATATGCCTGATAAACTTGAGAAAGACATTTTAGAATCTTATGAACATTTGAATATTGAAGATTCTAAAAGTCAGAGTTCTAATTCTGCACTAGATATTTTAAATGCTTCTGCTGAACCAGGATTTGTTGCTGTTCGTTCAAGTGCCACTACAGAGGATTTGGCTGATGCAAGTTTTGCAGGACAACAAGACACATATTTAAATATCAAAGGAAAAGACAAACTTTTGAGAAATATTAAAAAATGTTTTGCATCTTTATTTACTTCTAGAGCTACTTATTATAGAAATAAAAAAGGATTTCCTCATGATAAATCAAAACTTGCAGTTGTTGTTCAAAAAATGATTGATTCTGATAAATCTGGAGTTATGTTTTCTAAAGACCCTTCAAATAGAACAGATAATATAATTATTGAATCTGTTTGGGGTTTAGGAGAAGGAATTGTTTCAGGAAGAGTTACACCAGATAAATATGAACTTTCTGAAGAATTTGAATTAATTGATAAAAAAATTGCAAATAAAAAAGTAGCTATTACAAGAAATGCTGCAGGTGAAAAGTCTGTTGTAAGATTAAATTCAGACATAGCACAAAGAGAGGTTTTGAGAAAACATGAATTAATGAGTCTTGCTGAAATTGCAATTAAATTAGAAAAGCATTACAAGAAACCCCAAGACATTGAATTTGCTATTGAAGGAGAGGAAGTTTATATTGTTCAAACAAGACCTATTACAACTCTTTCAGATAAACTCAAGGGACAAAAAATTCCTGAACTAGAAGGAGAAGTTATTGTTTCTGGTTTAGCTGCTTCTCCAGGAATTGCAGCAGGAAAAGTAAAGATAATTGAAGATTTAAAAGACCTTGGAAAAATAAAACAAGGAGATATTTTAGTTACTGAAATGACAAACCCTGACATGGTGGTTGCCATGCAAAAATCTGCTGCAGTTATAACAGATGAAGGAGGATTAACAGCTCATGCAGCTATTGTTTCAAGAGAAATGGGAATTCCGAGTGTTGTTGGAATTGGTGATGCAACAAAAAATTTAACAGATGGTGAAATGATTACAGTAGATGGTTATTCTGGTAAAATTTATAGAGGAAAATTAGCAGAAAGTGAGAAAAAAGAAGTTCTTCCTGTTGAAAACAAAACAAAAACAAATTTAAAAGTGATTGTTGATTTACCTAATTTTGCTGAAAGAGCATCAAAAACAAATTTGAAAAAAGTAGGTTTAACAAGAATTGAAGGAATAATTGCTGAATCTGGAAAACATCCAAATTATTTTGTTAAAAATGGAAATTATTCTGATTATGAAGATATTGTTTTTAAGGGATTAGATAAAATTTCAGAATATTTTGAAGAAATGTGGGTTAGGACAAGTGATATAAGAAGTGATGAATATCAAAATCTTGAAGGAGCTCCTGAAGATGATGAAGCAAATCCTATGCTAGGAATGCATGGAATTAGATATGGTTTAAAATATCCAGAAATATTAAAATCTGAAATTAAAGCATTAGAGAAAATTGCAAATAAAGGAAAAAAAGTAGGGTTATTAATTTCCCAACTTGTTTCTGTTAATGAATTAAAAGAAGTTAAAAAAATTGTAAATGAAATTGGTTATGATAATTTAAAAATTGGAATAATGATTGAAACTCCTGCTGCAATTCAGGAAATTAAGTCTTTTGTTGATGAAGGAATTGATTTTATTAGTTTTGGAACAAATGATTTAACACAATATTTTTTAGCAGTTGATAGGGGAAATGACAATGTTCAATATCTTTATGATGAAATGAATCCAGGTATGTTAAAACAAATGCAATATGTTTTAAGAGTGTGTAAAAGGAATCAAGTAGAAACAAGTATTTGTGGCCAAGCAGGAAGTAAAAAATCTATGGTAAAGTTTTTGATTGAAAATGAAATAGATAGTATAAGTGTAAATGCAGATAAAGCAAAAGAGATTTCAGATTATGTTTATGAAATAGAAAATGATTTAATAAAAGGAACAGATAAAGAACCAAGAAATTATAATCCAGAAAAAAATCAAGATAATAATAGTAATAATAATAGTTTAAATAATAATT
>CAYWQI010000003.1:0-17508 GCA_964460535.1 Candidatus Woesearchaeota archaeon | reverse complement strand
AATAATCTAAATAATAATTTTAATAATGGGAACAATGAAAATAATAATCTAAATAATAATTCTGATGACAACAACAATAGTTTAAATAATAATTCTGATAATAACAATAATAACAATAATAATAATAACAATCTAGATATTTTTTAAAATAATAGAAAATTTTTTATTTATTAAAAAACAAACTTTTTTAAACACTAGTTTATTATATTAATAAAAGAGGAAGATGGGAAAAACTAAAGTTCAAAGAGAGCAGGCTATGAAAAAAGCCCATAAATTATATCTTGAAGGCATGTCTTGGGATAAAATAGCTAACAAGGTAGATTATTCTAAAAGTACTGTTCAAAAATGGAAAAGAGAACATAATTGGGATGGAGAGAGTTTAAAAAAGAAATCAACTAAAAAATCTTCTTCTACAAATTCTCAAAAATCTGGAGATTTGAGTAATAAATTAATTCATAATTTTGTTTCACTTCAAAAAGTTATGACTAATCTTTCTATGAAATTAGATGATTTGAATTCTCAAATTTCAGGTCTTTTGGATTTATTTGAAAATTCTGCAAAATCTCTTGCTGAAAAAGAAGTGAAAATGAAAGATGATGAAGGAAATGAAATAAAGAAAAAACTTGGTGAACTTTTTGAACAAAATAAAACAATAGCAAAAGGTTTAACTTTGATTCATGAGAATAATTTTCAAGGACAAAATCCTTCTCAACAAGGAATGCAACAAGGAGTGTCACAAATGGAACAATCCAAACAACAAGGTTTTCAAAATCAACAGCCTCCTCAAAATCATCAGATGACTAATCCTAGTCAAAACCCGGAATATCAACAATCAACTTCTACTCAAAATAGGTTTAAACAATTACCGAGGTCTTAAAATGCAGGCTTCACTTTTGAAAAATAATTCCAAGTCTTTTAGAAATTTTTTTGTAAAAGAATTTACAAGAGAACTTATAATCCAGACATATGAAAAAAGAAAAGGAAGTTATGATTTACTTAAACTGCAGTTTACTTCTACTAATGAAAATTTAAAACAAGAAATTCCTTTAAAAAAATTCCAAGAATCTCAAGTATTCCAGGAATCCCAATCTCAAGAATCTAGAAAACTTAATTCTGAATTTGCACAAAAAGAAAAAGAAATGTTAGATACTACAAGATTTCAAAAACAAAGGTCTTTTGAAGAACCTGGAGATTCTTTAAGCATACCTGAACCTAAGATTCCTCAAGAATTAAGTCATTTAAAACCAAAGCTTGATGAGATTAAATTTAATTTAGGAAAATTAGAACCTCTTGTTCATGATCCAAATGTCAAGATAATTAAAGTTGAAGGTCCTGATAAAAAAGTTAAGGTTGTTCTTCCTGATGGAACAAAACCAACAGGAATTGTATTGTCTGAAGATGAAATAAAAGAAGTAATTAATAATTTTTCAGAAGCTGAGAAAATACCTTTTAAAAAAGGAGTTGTGAGAATTGCTTCAGGAAACATGGTTTTACTTGCAATTGTTTCTGATGTAGTAAAACCCAAATTTATGATTAAAAAGATTTTTCCAAAGAGATATAATGAACAAAGAATTTATAGGTATTGAAATATTCAAATATTTTTAATAATATCTAGAATAATTGTTAATAATTTCCTGTTTCACACATGTAACAAGTAATAAGAAATTTTAATTCATATATTTTGAAGTTCTTTTAGATAATTGTGTCTTTAAATTAATTATTACTATTATTCTTCTTATTATTAGAGGATATTTCTGTAACTTGTTATGTTTAAGTCCTGAAAGTTTTTACTTTTAATTTTTCTTCAAAGAGTATTTAGTTTTATTCTTGTAGTTAGTTTTACTAGGTACAATCAAACATAAACTTTTTAAGTAAGTTGTTTCTTTATTAATAATGGGAATTTATTCACATTCTAAATTAAGTACATTTGAACAATGTCCATATAAATTTAAATTAAGATATCTAGATAGAATTAAACCTCCAATAGAAGCAACAATAGAAGCTCATCTTGGAAGTGTGGTTCATGATTCTTTAGAATGGTTGTATCATAATGTCAAGAATAATAGAATTCCTTCAATCGAAGAACTTATTGATTATTATGGAAAAAAATGGCAAGAAAAATTTTCAGATAAAATTCATATTAAACAAGATAATATGACAGAAAAAGATTTTTTTAATAAAGGTGTTAAATTTTTAATTGATTATTATGTAAAAAATAAACCTTTTGATGATGGAACTCTTGAATTAGAAAAACAAGTTCAACTTTATCTTGGAGAAGATAATAAACACAAGATTAGGGGATTTATTGATAGATTAGTTTATAATGCAAAAACAGGAGAATATGAAGTTCATGATTATAAAACAGCCAATTCTATGCCTTTACAAGAAAAATTTGATAATGATAGACAACTTGCACTTTATAGTATTGCAATAAAAGAAATTTATGGAAAAAATAAAAAAGTTTGTTTAATTTGGCATTATCTTGCACATAATAAAAAAATATGTTCTTATAGAACTGATGAGCAATTAGAAGATTTAAAAAAAGAAATATTAAGATTAATTTCTGAAATTGAATCTGCAAAAAGTTTTCCAACAAAAACTTCAAAACTTTGTGAATGGTGTGAATATAAATCTATGTGTCCTGAATGGAATTCATAAAGATGAAAATAATTCCATAACAATTATAATAATTATCTCTAATAATAAGAATGAAGTAATGTTCTTACTTCTTCTTGTTCTGGTGTAGTTCCTCTAATAGGAACTCTTGCATGGCAATGTGCATCTGCAAGAGGTGTAATTTTTTCTAAACAAGAATCTCTTTCTCTAGGATTATCTCTTTCTGTTTGTTGTAATTTTTCTTGTAATTTTAATACTTGTGAAGCTTCTATTATTGATGTTCCATACTTTGTTGTTGCAAATCCGTATTTTAATGTCATTTGAATTATATAAAAAATCTGGATTATAGTTTTTAAGTTTTTATATTGTTTAGAATATGCTTTTAATTATATCTTTTTTAGATAAATGTGCATTTGTATTTTTATACAAAATACAAGAGAAATCAGATTATAGAAATGTATCTGGTAACACTAAATACTTGGCTTCGCCATATAACTAAAAAATATAGAAATTACTCATAAAATATCTCAATAGTCTGACAGTTACATCTAAATTCTTTAAAATGAGATCTCTTTTTTATAAAAATTCTTTAATTTGAGTTATTTTTTATAAAAACCCTTGAAAAATTAGTAAAAACTCTGAAAATTAAATAGATATTTCTAAAGATTAGGTAAAAATTATTTAAAAATAACCAACTGTCGAAAAGGAATAGGTAAAAATTTGTAACTGACGAAGTCAGGTAAATACAAAAATAAAACTAAATATCTTCACTGAAAAAAATTAATAGTAAAAATTTTCAGAGCTTAAATATGGCAAGTTATAGAGATATTTTTTAATAATAATGGATTTAAAGGTACAATTATCCAAAAGAACTTCAGAAGATATTATTAATTTATTAAATCTGCTAAGCAGGAAATTATCAAGTAGAACCTCAAGTGTTACCAATTACATAGAAATTAAAGCTTGTTTTTACTCTAAGTCATTACCTATTTCTTCACCTTCATTTGTTAGTTTTATTCTTGTCAAATCAGATACATAATCATCTTTTTGTAATTTAACAATTCTTACTCCTTGTGCTGCACGTCCCATGACTCTTATGTCTTTTAATGAAGTTCTTATTACTATTCCTTTTGCAGTTGAAACCAAAACTTTGTCATTTGGATTTACAGAAACTGTTGTCACTACTTCTCCTGTTTTATCTGAGACTGTGATATTTCTTACACCTTTTCCTGCTCTTGCAGTTTTTCTATAATCTTCAACTTTTGTTCTTTTACCATAACCTTTTTTTGTTACTGTTAGTATTTCTTGAGTTCTTAAAATTTCAAGACTTACTACTTCATCTCCCTTGTTTAGTTTTATTCCTGTTACTCCATAGCTTGTTCTTCCCATGCTTCTTACATCATTGTTATTAAAACGAATTGCTTGTCCTTTTTTTGTTGCAAGCAATATTTCTTGTCCTTTTTTAAGTAGTTCAACACCAATTAGATAATCTGAATTATCTTTAGGAAGATTTATTGCACGAATTCCTGAAGACCTTGGTTTTGAAAAATGTTTTAATTCTATTTTCTTTACAACACCTTTCTTAGTTGCCATTATTAATTCACCTTCAAAATTTTTAACAGAAATAACTTTTGTTATACTTTCATTTTTTAAATCTAATAAATTTACAATTGCTCTTCCTTTTCCATATCTTTCAGCTTCAGGTATTAAATGAGCTTTTAACCACAGAACTCTTCCTCTACTTGTGAAAAACATTAAATAGTCATGCGTAGAACAAGAGATTATTTGTTTTGAAAAATCTCCTGTTGCAAGATTGCTTCCAATAACTCCCCTGCCTCCACGTTTTTGTTCTTTGTAAGTTTGAATATCCATTCTCTTGCAATATCCTCTATCAGTAATTGAAACAATAACATCTTTTTCTTGAACAAGATCTTTTTCTTTAATTTCTTTTATATTTTTAAGAACATTTGTTTTTCTTGTATCTCCATATTTCTTTTTTAATTCTAAAACTTCTTTTGTAATTATTTTTAGAACTTCTTTTATATCTCCTAGAATTTTTTCAAGTTCAGATATTTTTTCTTTTAATTCTTTTTGTTCTTTTTTAAGTTTATCTTGTTCCATGGATGTTAATTGTTGTAACTTTGTATCAAGAACTGCTTGAGATTGTCTTTGTGATAATTGATATTTTTTCATAAGTTCTTCAAGAGCTTCTTTTCCTGATTTTGATTTTTTAATTAGTTTGATTATTTCATCTATATTTTTTAATGCAATTAATAATCCTTCCACAATTTCAATTCTTTGTTTTGCTTTTTTTAATAAAAAATTTGTCCTGTTTGTTATTACTTTTTTTCTATATTCTATATAATATTTTATTATATCTCCTAGTCCAAGAACTCTTGGTTGTCCATTTACAAGAGCAAGCATGTTTGCATTTATACTATCTTGAAGCCGAGTAAATTTATAAAGAGCATTTTGTATAAATTTAGGATTTGCATTCTTTTTTAATTCAATAACAATTCTAATTTTTCCCTTTGCTGATTCATCTCTTAAATCTGAAATATCTCTTATTTTTTTATTTTGTATTAAATTAGCTATTTGTTCAACAAGAGTTGTTTTATTCAACATGTAAGGAATTTCAGTTATTACAATTGCTTGTTTTGTTTTAATTTTTTCAATGTTTAATTTTCCTCTAAGCACCATTTTTCCTTTTCCTGTTTTGTATAATTCTTCCATGTCTCCGCTTACACTTCCTCCAGTAGGAAAATCTGGTCCTTGAACAATTTCACAAAGTTCGTTTAAAGAAATGTTTGGTTTTTTAATATATGAGGTTATAGCATCACATATTTCTGTTAAGTTATGAGGAGGAATTGTTGTTGCCATACCTACTGCAATTCCTGAAGCACCATTTATTATTAAATTAGGAAGTTTACCTGGAAGAAGAACTGGTTCTTGTAGAGAACCATCAAAATTATTTGCAAATTCTACAGTTTCTTTATCAATATCTTCTAGAATTTCCATAGAAATATTTTGTAGTTTTGCTTCTGTGTTATGATTTATAAATCCATTTGCAATAAATGAATGACACTTACTTTTAACTTTAACAGAATAGACTTTTTTTTCTTTATTTGTCTTTTTAATATTAGTTAGTTGATCAAAATAAAAATTGTTTTTTAAAATCCAATCAATAAAATTTTTATCTTTTTTATCAATTATTTTTACAAGATTCTTATAATTTTTTTTAAGAGAATTGTACCTATCAAAATTATTCTTTATGACAAAATCTTTTTTGTATTTTCTTCTTAAATAGTCATTCAAAAAAGGTATGAAATCTTGTTTACTTAATCTTGATGTATTCAATTGTTTTATTTTTTCTAAAATTTTATTTTTTCTTTTGGAAAAAAATCCTATCTCTTTTTTAAATTTTAAAATATTTTCAATTCCTGTTATATATAATTTATTACACCTGTTTCTTTTATCCCTTGAAGGCAGATTAGAAATAATTCCCAAATAAGATAATATAATTTTAAGTTGTTTTATTAGAACCCGACTATTTGAATCATAAGAAACATTAATACTTTTTCCATTATGTCTTTTATCAATTATGTGTTGAACACAACCGTCTCCTTCATATAATGCTTTTAAGAATTCTTTTATATGTTCTTTTTTTGATTGCAATATTGAAAAAGGAATTTCTTTTTCATCAGACTTAAATTTTAATCCAATATTCTTTAAAAACAAGACTACTTTTTGTTCATAAATGCTTAATTCCTTGCAATTTCCTTTAACATTTCTTTCAAATAGTTGAACATCCTTGAATTGAGCCTTAATTATTTTTTTTACTTTATTATAAAAAATCCTATCTTTATTATTAAATAAAATTTGTTTTTGGTGTATTGAACCCTCGCTAACTAAGGCTCCTAGTAAGAATGCTAAATCTTTGTTCATTTTTTTTGGAAGAGAAATCTCATTCCTAAATCCAATTTTAGGAAGATAATTGCTTAAATCATAAGCTCTGTTTGAAAACAAGTTGTGCTGTCTGTTTATTATAATAACATCTCCCTCTTTTAATTCTTCTAAAAGTTTCCACTTTGTTTCTGGTTTAAAATCTTTTTCAAAAGTCCAGACCATAACTGGATGATTATAAGAACCCTCTAACTCAAAACCTGATTTAGTTAAAATCTTTATTGTCTTATGTTTTCCAGAATTAAAAAATTTGTTTGCTTTATTTTTCTTTCCATCATAAGAAACAATTTTAAGATTTATTTTTGCTTCTTCTTTATCTGAAATTTTTTCTATTGGAATTAAACCCTTGTCTGTCATTACTAAAGTATTCCCAGTAACACAATATCTATAGGCAGCAGGAGGGTCTCCATCAATTGAACCAAAGTTTCCTTGTCCAAAAACTAGAGGATATTTCATTGAAAAACTTTGAGCTAAACGAACCATAGCATCATAAACAGCAGTGTCTCCATGAGGATGAAATTTACCAATAACATCTCCTACAATTCTTGCTGATTTTTTTGTAGAAGTATTTGGTTTTAAACCCATTTGTTGCATTGAATACAAGATTCTTCTTTGAACTGGTTTTAAACCATCTTCAACAGCAGGAATAGCACGAGAAACAATAACAGACATTGCATAATCTAAATATGCTTTTTTCATTTCATTAGAAACTTCTGAATTTATAATACCTTTATCTTTTAGAGGGTCTTGTTTCATTATATTTTTTTCATTTTCAGGATGTTCTATTTCATGAGGTTTATCAGTGGATTTTTCTTCATTACTTGCAGGAACTTTATTTGATTCTATTTTAGTCATTTTTTATTCTTTAACTTGTTCCTCCTCATTTTCTTCATCTTTAGAAGCTTCTTCATAATTTAATTGTAGTTCATTCTCGTCATCAATTTCAAATGTAAATGTTTTTGTTTCTTTTAATGATTGAAGTTTTGAAATAAGTTCTTCAATTTCTTCGTCATTTAATGAGAATTCAAGTGTTTCAACTTCTACTTCTTGCATTTCTTCTTCATTGTTTTTATTTAAATTATTTAATTCGTCTTCTGTCATTTTAAATTAGAGGTTCTCCTTTTTCATCAAGATATTTCATGAATTCATCTTCATTTAGTTCTTTTTCTTTAATATCTTCTCCTTTCCAATCACATTTTTTACATTCCCATGTTTTAGCTTCTTTTCCTTCTTTGTTTCCAACAACTATTGAGACTTTATCACTCTTGCATTTTGGACATTCTTTTATTTTGAATGTTTTTCCTTTCTTTTTTTTCTTAGTTATGCCTTTGGATTTTTCATAATCTTCTTTTGAATCATATCCTTCAAGTATCCATTCTGGTGTTGAGACTTTTGATTTTTTTGCCATTTTAAACTCTTATTAATACTCCTATTTTACTTAATAAACTATTCAAAGAAGTCTTTACTCTTTCTTTTTCTCCTTCCCCTCTAACTGTCATAAAAACAGGGTCTGATAAAATAGCAAGACTAGGACTAATATTAATCTCAATTTGTTCTTTTTTTAAGTTTGCTTTAAATCTGTGAGGATTTTGTCTAGTATCTAAACCTTCCAGATAATCGCAATTATTTCTTGAGAAATTTAAAAACTTCCCATAAACAATACTTCTTGTTTCCTGACTATCACAATTATATCTTAATTCTATCATTTTAAACATCTAGTTCAGCCTCCTTTGCATTTTCTGCTATAAATTCTTTTCTTCCTTGAACATCATTTCCCATTAGCATTGAGAATACTTGGTCTGCTTCTACAGCATCTTCAACATATATTTTTTTTAATTTTCTTGATTTTGGATTCATTGTAGTATTCCAAAGTTGTTCTTGTGACATTTCTCCAAGACCTTTGAAACGAGTTACATTATCTGATTTTAATTTTTCTTGAATTTTTTTTAATTCTGCATCAGAGTATACATAATAATCTTTTTTCTTTCTAACTCTATAAAGAGGAGGATGTGCTGCATAAATATGTCCTTCTTCAATTAATTCAGGCATGAATCTAAAAAAGAAAGTTAGCAAAAGAGTTTTAATGTGTTCTCCATCTACATCAGCATCTGTCATAATTATTACTTTGTTATATCTTATTTTTTCAATATTAAAATCATCTCCTACTCCGCATCCAATTGCAGTTATCATGTTTGTTATCTCATCACTTGACAATGCTCTTGATTGATTTGCTTTTTCAATATTAAGTATTTTTCCTTTTAGAGGAAGAATTGCTTGGTGTTCTTTGTCTCTTGCATTTTTTGCACTATTATGAACAAATATTCCTGAACTTAGTGCAAAATTATGTGTCTCAGGAACTTCCAAATCATAGACATCTATTTTTTTATTTAATACTTCAATCCTTTTTATTTTATGATTGTAGTTTTCAACAGCTTTAATTGTTATTTTACCTCCAATTTTAGAAAGTTTTTTATTTAAGGGCATTAATGAATCACTTGGAGTTAATTCCTTGGCTTTTTTATAATTTCCATTTCTTAACATAAATTGGTGGTCTGGAGTACAAATAATCTCTTGATTGTTGTCTAAGATTACTTTTATAACTTCAGCATTTCTTTTTGTTATTCTTGGATTTTTTATATCACTTATCTCTATTTCTCCTTTTTTATTAATTGTATAACAATAATTTTGTTTTCCTTTCTTATGTTCATTGACTAGATTTTTAAAACTTAAATTTCTACCATCAACAAGTGCAATTTTCGTATCTCCTGAAAAACAACCTCCTGCTGATTCTCCTTCCACAATATAAAGTTCTGTTGTATCTGATTTTTTAGAAGAGCAATCTGATAATTTTCCTGGTAATCCTCCAAGTGAAAAAGAGTTTTTTCTTCTAACTAAATCTTTTGCTTTTTTTGCAGCAAGTCTTGCTTTTGCACTATCCATTGCTTTTGAAGCAATCTTTTTTGCAACACTTGGATTTTCACTAAAAAATTCATCAAGAGCCAGAGAGACTGCAGAATCAACTTGTCCTTTAATTTCTGAATTACCTAATTTTGTTTTAGTTTGCCCTTCAAATTGAGGGTTTGGTAATTTGACACTAACAATTGCAGTCACACCTTCTCTTGCATCATCTCCAGAAAGGTTTCCTGTTTTTAGTAAATTTGTTTTTTTTGCATAATCATTTAAGGAACGAGTTAAGGCAGTTTTAAATCCTGAAATATGTGTTCCACCTTCTACAGTATTGATTGTGTTTACAAATCCAAATATATTTTCTTGATATCCTGAATTATATTGTATTGATACTTCTAATATTAAATTTTCAAGCTTTCTTTTAAAGTAAATAGGTTTATGTATGCTGTCCCTGTTTTTATTAAGCCATTTTACAAATTCCATTAAACCACCTTTAGCATGAAATTCTTCTTTTTTCTCTTTTATTTCATCTTGAAGCTTGATTGATAATCCTGCATTAAGAAAAGCAATTTCCCTAAATCTTGTTTCAAGTATTTTTGAATCAAAATTTAAAACAGAAAATATTTTTTCATCTGGCCAGAATCTTATTTTAGTTCCAGTTTCATTTGGATTACATTTTCCTTTTATTTTTAATTTTGTCTGAGTTTTTCCTCTTGTAAATTCTTGAGTATAAATTTTTCCATCTCTTTTTATTTCTAAAATTAATTTTTTTGACAAGGCATTTACACAACTTATTCCCACACCATGCAAACCTCCAGATATTTGATAGGATTTTTTATCAAATTTACCTCCTGCATGAAGTCTTGTTAATGCAACTTCTGATGCTGGAATTTTTAATTGTGGATGAAGATTTGTAGGAATTCCTCTTCCATCATCTTCAATACTTGCACTTCCATCTTTATGGATATTAACTTTTATATTTTGACAATATCCTCCAAGAGCTTCATCTACTGAATTGTCTATTACCTCATAAACAAGATGGTGCAATCCTTCTTTTCCTGTTGAACCAATATACATTGCTGGTCTTTGTCTAACACCTTCAAGACCTTCTAGAACTCTTATTGATTCTGCTTCATATCCTGTTTTAGATTTTGTCATGGTTTTTCCTCATTTTTATTAAATAAAATTCTTATCTTTTATAAATAAATTAACTTCATTTATAAACCTTTCTGCAAGTTTGTCGTCGGAAAAATAAAAATTAGATAAATTTTTATAAGTTTTTTTGAATAATCTCTAAGTTATTATTTTTGTACCTAGTAACAAAGGCATATTTTTCTTAATAATTTTCTGCTTTCTAGATTTGACAAATAATAACAAATTTTAATTCATATAACCAGGGGTTTTCTTGAATATTTGTTTCTTTGAATTTTTTATTATGAGAAAATATCTCTATAAATTATTCTTTTTAAGTCCTGAAAATTTTTACTATTAATTTTTTTCAGGGAAGATATTTGATTTTATTTTTATAATCAGGATTATTAGTTATTATTCTTTTGAGCAACTTTCAGAATAAGTAACAGTATATTCTTCAAAATCTTTTAAATAATACTTTGTTTCTTTTGGAAAAGGAGTTATTGAGGGTTTTCTACTAAGAGGTTCTGTACTTAAAACTATTGTTTTAGGACCAATATTTCTTACAAAACCTGTAACAAGTCTATTGCTGTATTTTTCATCTTTTGAAGTCATTAAAATTCCTTCTCCAACATTTGCAGTAAATCTTCCTTCTAATCCTTGTTTCATATAAAAACAAGGTAATTTTATTTTATAAGGATTGTTACACTTTAGAATATAAATAAAATATTGAGAAATTTATTTTAATTTTATAAATATCCTTGTTTTAGAAAAAAGATTTATTGTTTTTTATTATCTTCAGTTTTAGTAGCTTTTTTTTCAGTTTCTTTCATTTCTTGAGATTCTTGTTCTTGTTGTTTAGCTTCTGCTTTAATTTCTTCTTTGATTTCTTTTTTTGTTTCTTTTCTTTTAGATATCCAATTAACTTTTCTACGATTCATAGACATGTTTTTTCTACATTTACTAGAACATAGATGTTTTACATTTCCATCATTTAAAACAAGTGTTAATCCATAAGGAATATCATATGTTTTTCCACAATAAGAACATTTTGGCATTTTATTCCTTCCTCCTTAAATGAATATGATAAAATTCTCTATTTGGATCTTTTAATCTACCCAATATTTCATAACCTTTTTTTTCTAATTCTGATTCAACTTTTTGTACATATTCAAAAGGAGATTTTTGATTACGAGCATCAATAGGATAAACTCCTCCATTAGCAAATTCAGAATCTATTTTTTTTGTAATATCTTTAATTTTTTCCTCTGGCATTTTAACTATAACTTCCTTTTGTGATATTTGATTTAATTCTTCTAGCTTCAATTTCTGTTTCTCTTAACATTAAATAATCTCCTAATCTTATAGGTCCTTTAACATTTCTTCTCATGACTCTGCCTTTATCCCTGCCTTCTTCAACTAAACATTTTACTTGAGTAATTTCTCCTCTAAATCCTGTTCTTCCTACAATTTCCTGGACAATAGCAGGAACTGCTTCTTCAGAAACTATTTTTCCAGAATTTTTTGAACTTTGTTGTTTTTTATTTTGTGTTTTTTGAGTTTTTGCCATTTTCTTTTAAAATAAAAGATTTATTTAAGAGACTTAATGTCATCTTGAGCTTCACCAGCTTCAATCACTACAACTGACGAAGTTTTGACTGGAAGTCCTGCAGCAATTCCAAGTTTTTCTTTATTATCAGCTTCTAAACAAGGTATGTTTTTTTCCTTGCATAAAACTGGCAAATGCTGGACAATTTCTTTTGGTTCTACATCACTTGCATAAACAACAAGTTTTGCAGTTCCTCTTTCAATTGCTTTAGTAACTTCATTAGTTCCTTTTTCTATCTTACCTGATGATCTTACTTTTTCAATAATTTGATATGCATCCATTTTTTTTATTTTTAAGTTTAATTAATCCGATAAATTAGAAGATATCCTCCCAATAGTTCATCGGACATTTTTTCAAGATAAATTGGGTTTTTAAATGTTTAGTTTGGAAAAAATTTATTTCCACTGAATTTCAACACCAGAAATTTCATCACTCAGATGTCTAATAATAATGTCAAAAGTTTTTCCGCCTTTAGATTGTTGTAATGCCAACCATAAATATCTATCTCCAGGATGCTGTCTTGAAATACTTGCAACCTTATTCTGATTAAATAATCTGATTAAATCTTTTTTACCGTCCCCATAAGTTCTAGTTGGAAATTGATTAGTCTCAACATAATAAACTTCACATTCATAATCAAAATCCGCAAGACTTCCTTTAAACATCCTTTCCTTATTATCAAAATAAACTCTTCCTTTTTTTACTAATTCAGAAGGATTGATTAAAATTCCTGTTTCTTCATTCAACTCTCTAGAAGCGCATTCTCTAAAAGATTCTCCTTCTTCTAATCCTCCACCAGGAGCAACCCACATTTTATAATGAATATCTTTGGACTTGGTATTTCTAAAGATCATTGGCACTAAAAATCTAGAATTTTTATAATCTCTACACATAACATAAACCAAAGTTCCTTGATATAATTTCCTCTCAACCATATAAAAAAATACAAAGAGATTTATTTAAACATTTATATCTTTTAATATATGTTTTATTATCTCCATTTAACTTCAATATCATCTGTTCTTTGTCTTGGTAATATATCTACTTTATTCAATTTAGTGGGTTGAAAGATATTTGATTTTGATTTAAACATTATTTCTCCAAGATAAGCAATCATTGCTGCGTTGTCAACTAATAAACTTTTTTCAGGACAGAAAAATTTTGCTCCTCTTTCTTTGCACATGATTTTGCACATTTCTTGAAGTCTTGAATTGCAAGCAACTCCTCCTCCTAATAATAATTCTTTTTTTCCAGTATGTGCTAAAGCTCTCTCAGCTGTTTCAATAAGCATTGCAAAAACAGTTTCTTGTAATGAATAAGCAATATCTGATATTTTGTATTTTTCTGATTTTATTAATTGTCTTAATTTTGTTTGAAGTCCTGAAAGTGAAATATCTTGTCCTTTTACAGTATAAGGAAGTTCAATATAATTTTCTTTAGAAGATTTTTCAGCAAGTTTTTGAATTTTTGGACCTCCAGGAAATCCTAAACCCATTGACCTTGCAATAGTGTCAATAAAATTTCCAACACCTAAATCCAGAGTTTCTCCAAATATCCTGTATTTTCCAAATTCATAAGCAATTACTTGGGTGTTTGCTCCAGAAGCATAAAGCATTACAGGGTCTTTGCATCCAGTAAGTCTACCTATCTCAAGATGAGCAACACAATGATTAACTCCTATGAGTGGTTTATTAAATTTTTTAGAAAGTTCTATTGCAAAATTCTTACCTTGAATTAAACAAGGAGCAAGACCTGGAGATTGGGAAAAAGCAATTGCATTAATTTCTTTTTTTAAGTTTTCTTCATTGGGGTTTAAACCAGCTTCAGTTAAAGCTTCAAAATATATTTCCCATTTATTTTCTTGATGATGTTTTGCAGAATCCATTGGAATAATTCCTCCGGATTCAGTAGTATACATTTTTCTTTTATTAGAAAGAATTTTTCCATTTCTAACTATTCCTATTCCAAAAGTATGTGCTGTTGATTCTATTCCTATTATTGTTGGCATTAAATAAATAATAAATGATTATTTAAAAGATTGATGGTTAAAAAGGATTAAGATAAATTATTAAATATTGAAATATCTTGGTGCTTAGAGATATTATTTTATTTAATAAAAATAGATGTATTTAATTAAATAATAAGTATTCAACCAAAAATATCAAATTACCTTTAATAAATAGGTATGAATTAACAGATTAAAATATTAATAAAAAAATTATAAAATAAAAAAATTAAAAAAATTTAAAGAAAAATTATCTTTTCTTTTTTTTCTTTTTAGCAGCTTTTTTCTTTGTTGTTTTTTTCTTAGCAGCTTTTTTCTTTTTTTTCTTTTTACCGCCTCTAGCCATTTTTGCTTCACATACGTTTCCTTTTCCGTCAACGTAATAAAGATGTCCTGGCTTTCTTTCAACAACATTCTTTACAAGAACTTTTCCCATTTGTTTAACCTCCTTTTATTTTTTTAATTCCCCTTTTATCGAGGAATATGTACTATCTTGAATATTCCTTACTTTTTAAATCTTTCTCTACCCTCGACGAGGAATTTAGTCACTGAAAAGTTTTTATTATTTAAAGGAATTTCAACAAGTTTTTTGAATTTCTTTTTTGGAGTGATTGATAATTTCCAGGGTTTTATTGTCTTTATTTCTATTATATTATTTTTATCGTCGAGCCAGACTGCTAGAAAAGAAAAGAACACAAAACAAGAATGAATTTTCCATTTAGAATTATATGGAAATTCAAATAATTTTATATAAGAATTTTCCTTTTTTTCAAACATTAAACCTTTGAACATTTCAATTTTAGAGAGTTTTTGAACTTTTAATTGAATCTTTTTATTTTTATAATTCAAGGTTATTTTTTTAAATTTCATTTTAGTTTAAAGATATTTTTCCAATCTTCTTTAATAAGGGGTTTTTTTATATCCTGAGAAAAATTCTCTTTTTGTTTTTCTTTTAAATAAGCTGAATACATTTTATTGACATTTTTTTCACAAACATAATTATGGTGTTTAAATCCTCCTCCAAAACTTTTAGGTATATGCATTAATTCATGGATAATTGTCTTGATTTGGTCTTCTTGAGTCATTTTATCAAATCTTTCTGAAATAAATTCAATTCCATACCATGCAGAAGTTCCAATAGTTAATTGCATGACTTTTCCTAGAGTGTGACATCTTGCTATTGTTCTTCTAGAAGAACTACCAAAACTTCTCAAACACTTTATATTGGGAATTCTAATATGTGGAAAAAGAATCTCTGAAATTTCCTCAGCTTTAAATTGAAGATCAGGAGCAAATTCATATCTGATTTTTTTATTTCTTTTTTTTCTTACCATTGTTCTAAAAATAGAGAGGAGTTTAAATAATTATTCTATTATTTCAATAACCTTGTTTTTTGATTTTAAACCAGATTTTATATTAATTTTTTTAGCTTTAAAATATTTTTTTAAAAATTTTATAATAGAAATATTTGCCTTGTTATCTATTGGTTTTTCTTTTATCCATACTTCATAATTATTTTCTGAATTCTGAATTCTGGAAATTTTTTCCTGGCTTGAATTTGGATGTAATTTGACATTAATTTTCATTTTCTTCTGGAAGTTCGTGTTTTCCTTGATTAAAAATTTTTTTAATGTAGTCTTCGACATCCTGAATTTTATTAAAAGTAAATTTTTCTGTGTAATCATTATGAAAAGGACATTCATCTTGAGAAAATTCTCTGCATATCCTGGGTCGAGTATTGTAAATGTCACATAAGCCTGTTTCTGGATTCAGATGTTCACAAGGTGTTAAAAATTCAACATGCCATTCATTATCTTCATCAACATAAACATTGATATTTTTATGAGCAACATACCATTTAATATCTTCAAAATCTTTAAGTTCTTCAGGAGCATCAATTTCTATTGCAACATATTTGCAACATTCACTATTACAATTCTTACAAAGTTCCTTGTTTTTTTCATCCTCTTTTTTTTGTTTTGAAACTTTTTCAAACATCATTTTTGAAAAATAGAACCATAGTTTTTAAATTTATCTAGAGATAATCTCTAATCCGTCTCTATGTTGAAGTTTATAGTCTTTTCCTACAGTTTGTTTTGTTTTTGCATTAATTGCTCTTATGAATTTGTCTCCTATGTCTTTATGAACTTTATAAGCAAAGTCAAGAGCTGTGCTTCCAAGAGGCATTAAAAAGCAATCAGGAAGGATATTTCCTTTTGAATCTGAAAGCTTGTTTGCTGATGCTGGAAAAACAGCAAGATATTTTAATAAATCAAATATAGCAGTATTTAGAACTTTTTGAATTCCTGTTCCAAATTCATATTTTTCTAGTACATTTTTTTTAATTTTTTCAAGTGCTTGTTTTTGTTTTTCATTTAATTTTTCTTGTCCTTTGAAAGTTATTTTAAATTCTTTTTCTCCAGGAATATAATCAATTAAATCTTCTTTTGCAGCTTCTCTTAGTGCAAGTTCTGAATCAGCTGAGCAAGGAATTATTAATAAATCTGGAAATTTTTCTTTTAGTATTTTATAATTTTGTTCTCCTTTTTCAGTATCAATTTTATTTGCTGCAATTATGCTTGGTTTGCTTTTATGCCTTAAATCTTTTATAAATTCTTTTATTTGTTTTTCATTCCAGGAAGTTGGTTTTTCAGGAAGATTTAAATTTAACAAGACTTCTTTAACAAGTTCTTCAGATATTTTCAAACCTGAAAATTGGTTTGCTACAGCTTCTGAAAATTTTTTATTTTCCATTTCTATTTTTCTTGCAAAACTTTTCCATACTTTCATGAAAATATTATAATACCAGGTATCTAGTTCGTTTTCTAAAAAATTTACATCATCAATAACAGAATATTCCTGGTTTTTTTCAAGGGGTTTTCCTTCTGCATTTGTTTTTCCTGATAAATCCACAATATGAATAAATGAGTCTGCTTGTCTTAAATCATCCAGGAACTGATTTCCAAGACCTTTTCCTTCACTTGCTCCTGGAACTAAACCTGCCACATCCATCATTTCAATAGGAACAAATCTATTTCCATTTAAACAAAATCCGTGACTAGGATTACATTTAGTATTAAACTCTTTTTCTAAACAATCTACCTTGACATAAGCAATTCCATGATTTGCTTTTATTGTTGTAAAAGGATAACTTGCTATTGGAACTTCTGCTAGTGTGGAAGCTTTAAAAAAAGTTGATTTTCCTACTGAAGGTTTTCCTACAAGTCCGAGTAACATGTCATTGAAAAAGAAAAAGGGTTTAAAGGGTTTTTGGGTG
>CAYWQI010000002.1:7253-41489 GCA_964460535.1 Candidatus Woesearchaeota archaeon | reverse complement strand
TTAGAAGATCTGGGAATAAATTTTAAATCTTTTAAAATTAGGTTAGTAAAATTAATTTTAAATAATGGAGAAGTTGAGGTTTTGGCAACTTCTCTTCTTGACGATAAAAAATATACAATAGAAGATTTAAATGAGTTGTATCAATTACGTTGGGGTATTGAAGTTAATTATGATCATCTAAAAAATAATTTAAGACTAGAAGATTTTACTGGTTTATCTTCCTTATCGATAAAACAAGATTTTTATGCAAGTATATTTATTATTAATCTGCAAGCCATAATAATTAATGATATAAAAAGCGATTTGAAAAAGAAAAAATCGAAAAAAGATTATAAATTCAAAGTTAATAGAAATCTTTCTCTAGGTTTAATGAAGGATAGAGTTATAAAAATATTTTTTTCTAATAAAAAAGATGTTTATGAGCAATTAAAAATCTTGTTTAAAATTGAACCAATTCCTATTCGCCCAAATAGGAAAAATCCAAGAAAAAGAAAATGGGATCGTCGAAAATTTCATATTCACCGAAAGAGGGCGATTTGAAAAAAATAGTTTTATTAAATAATTTTTGAAATAAGATTTTTTATTGATGTTTAAAAAATTTAATGCAGAAAACAGATAAGAATATTTTTATTTAGATAAATTTGTAGTTAATTTTTCATTATGGTTCTTACTAACTTAATGACATTGGACGCACGCTTTCCGATAGTTTTTTAAAATAGATTAATCTTTAATCAATAAGGGGTGTTAGTACCTCAGAAACTCAATTCTGAGAATCATTAAAGATGGAACATTATTTCGATTCATTTAGGGGCGGGGAATTCACTTCAGAAGCTATAAAAAGACATCAAGAAGATTGGAAGAGATTATTCTATGAAAAGGGATTGGTTCTTTCAAAAGATGACAAAGAAGAAATTGATCAAGACCCACAGAAATATGCGACAGGTTATTTTAGAGAGGTGTTTTTAAAATTCTTTAAAGCAAATCATGATATTGAAATTGCTAACTCTGACCATCAAAATATTTTGGAGTTATTTAGGGACTGTTTTCCATATCTTTATACAAGATACCCCAATATTGATTCATTTATTGATCTTGGTTGTGGTGCTGGGTGGCCTGTTGCACTTGCTTCAATGTTAGGATATAGAGCCATAGGTATAGAAAGAAATCTTGAAGTTCTAACAATAGGAAAAGAAACTTTTAATGAACTTGGAATAGATAATAGAAGATTGATTAGAGGAGATTATTTACAAGATGCTTTTTGGGAAAGTATTCCTTGTGGTGTAAACCCTCTTGCTCCAACACTATTTCTATTATATCAACCAAAAAAGCAGATGGATTATGGGTTGCCAGTTGTTTCCAAACGTATGCATAAAAATTCAAGAATAATCACTGGAGCTGATTTTTTCAGCTCTGATGATACTGAAGCTATGGATCAAGAACTTTATGAATTTAATCTTCAAATAGAGACTAATCTTTTTAGAAATTGTCTTATTTTAAAAAAGGAGTAACCTTTAGGATATTCTTCTTTTCATTAGTTTTGAATTCAAGTATGATTAAGATAAATAAAAATTAATATTAATGAAAAAACCTCTGTTATGTCTCCCTACTACCGAAAGGAAAGTATGACGCAGGAGCCCAACTACATTTCTAATTCTTTTTGAGAAACACCATATTTGCGCATTAGATTAAATGCTTCATCCAAATCTTCACAGAGAGGTTCAATAGCATCAACAGTATCCATTGCTCGACCTGCAGGAGTCTGTAATCTCTGTGGAACCTCTTCGCACAATTTAGTGGCAAGATCTGGATGTTCTGAAGCAAACTTTCGATAATGAGGGGTTTCTCTAAGTTGCTCCCAACCTTCTAAAAAGTAAAAATAAAAATTATTATGATATTTTGCCATACGAATATTATTTTGGGACAACTAAAAAAGCTTTCGGTTAGGCTCTGAGTAATATTGAATATAACAAACTTTTAACGAAGTCTTATTTATAAGGGGCTAAAAGTCTAAAATCTTGGTTTTTCAGAAAGTTTATTCAAGTAGTTTTTGTTTTTATTTTAAGATTACAAAAAATATATTTTTATCACTTGAAAAAAAGAAACATCTTATAAAAAACCCAACCAAATAATTTAAAAACCCAATTTTATATGAATTCCTATGACTGAAACAAAAAACAAAAAAGTAACTGGAAAAAAAGCAGTAGAAGAAATGGTAGCTGAGACTAAGGAAAAAGTTGAATCATCAATGTCTGAAGAAGCAAAAGATACTTTAGAAAAAGCTGAAAAAGAATCTCTTGAAACTGAAAAAGAAGTTCCTGAAAAAAAATTACAAGAAGAAAAAAAAGAAAAATCTCTTGAAGAAAGAAAAAAAGAGCTTTTAGAAAAAGCAGCTAAATTAAAAGAAAAAGTTTCTACTGAAGCGATTTCATCTGAAGATTTAAAAAAAGAAGTTAAAATAAAGAAAAGAACAGATATGTTAATTCCTCTTGAAGATTATGTAAAATCAGGAATTTATATTGGAACACGTGCAGTTACTCCAGATATGAAAAAATATGTTTATAGAAGAAGAGCTGATGGATTAGCTATTTTTAATACAGACTTAATTGATGAAAAATTAAAAGAAAGTATTGAATATCTTTCTAATTTTAATCCAGAAGACATAATTCTAGTTTGCAAAAGAGAAGCTGGATGGAGAGCTGCTGAAAAAATGGAACAATTAACAGGTATAAGAGTTTTCACAAAAAAATATCCTGCAGGAATTTTAACAAATACTCATTTAAAGAATTTTTTTGAAAATGAATTAACAATTATTTCAGATGCTTGGCTTGATAGAAATGCTCTTGCTGATACATTAAAAGTTAATAAAAATGTTTTAATGATATGTGATACTAATAATCTTTCAAAAGGTGCAGACCAAATTATAATTGGAAATAATAAAAGTGAAAAAAGTCTTGGAGTTATGTTTTATCTTTTAACTCGTGGTTATATGAAAGCAAAAGGCCTTTCAACTGATGATGTTCCTGATTTAGAATGGTGGACAGGTGAAGAATCAGAAGGAACTGGAATTGCCAAACCTGGAAAAACAATAAATATGAATCCAGAAGAAAACAAGTTTGGTGTTTAGAGATTTTATAATTCTGTTTGGGTGAAAAGAGATGAGGAGTGAAGATAGGATTAACAGAATCAGAAACTAATGCAAAAGAATATTATCATGGAACTCATAAGCATTGGCTTGAAAAACAAATTGCTAAATATTGAAGATATCAACAACCAGTTGGAGAAGGGTATGGATGCGAATCATACTCTTCGATTGGTTTAAATTTTGAAACATCTTCTAATTATGCTAGAGATAGAGCTATAAGATTGGACCTTTTGATTCAGTTCCAATTGTTCTTGTAATTAATGGAGATAAAATAAGACATAAAATATATGAACATCCAGTTATGGATGATTTTGGTGTGGACTTTTTGAATCTAGATGAATTTAAAGTAGTTAAAGTTGGATGGATAGATAAAAGTGGAAGAGATTGGAGAAAAAATCATTAAATTTTATTAAAATCATCCACCCTAAAAATTCCAAAGATATTTCCATACAAGTTTAAATAAAACTTCACATTCGACTGTCAGAATTTTTAGTGCAGATTTAATTAGTGTTACAATAATTATTCTCTTAATTTATTTTGTAGATTCCTTGCACATCTCTGAGAACTTTTTAATATTATCAAAACCAAAGACAATAATTCTTTATCTTTAATATTTATTCAGTTTTAAAAAACAACCAATTTTCTTTTTTACCTGAAAGTTTTGCATTAAGCAAAACATATTTTCCTTTGAGTTTTTTTCCATTAAGATTAAAAACAATCTTATTGTTTTTCCACGATTCTTCTTCATAAAAACCAGAATCCCAAATTTTTACACTTCCCTTACCATAACCTTGTTTAATCTCTCCTTCAAAATTAGCATAATCCAAATCATGGTCTGGAACTTGAACAGCAAGTCTCTTGAGATTTTTTTGTTTTGGAGGAGTTTTTGGAATTGCCCAGGATTTTAGTTTTTTGTTTTTCTCAAGACGAAAGTCATAATGAAGATGACTTGCATTGTGTTTCTGAATTACAAATATCTTTTTAGAATTTTTTTGTGAAGACATAATTATACAAATAAAAAGAAGTTTAAATAATATTCGCTTCGCCGTACCTGGTAACACTAACTATAAAAATAAAACCAAATACAGTCGCTGACGCGAGATTAATAGTAAAAACTTTTAGGGCTTAAATATAGCAAGTTATAAAAATATTTTTTAATAATAATGGATTTAAAGGCACAATTATCCAAAAGAACTTCAGAAGATATTAATTAAAATTTCTTATTATTTATTACATCTGTGAAACAGGAAATTATTGAACAAAACTCCAGGTGTTACCAGATACGCTTCGCCCAATTTTGCAACAAGGAGCTATGTTTAAGGCAGTCGCCTTTGGAGAAATTAATGGAAAAAATTTCATTTAGAGTTCTGGAATTTAGTAGTATAGATAAAGAATATTGTAATATAATCGCACAAGTTGTAGAGAATCTTTTACATTATCAATTTTGTTTTATAGAAAAATCTCACAAAGTAGATTTTGGAGTTTCTTTGATATTTTATAGTTACTTTTAAATTTATATAAATAGGAAAGTTATTTAAAATAAGAATAATAAGTAATAAAAAATGACAACAAGAACACAATATGCTGAGATTGCAAAAGAATATGCAGAAAGTCAAGATAATAGAAAACTTAGATGGGGAATAACAGATCCTTCGTTATACAAACAAATAGGAGATCTTTCTGGATTAGATGTTTTAGATTTAGCTTGTGGAGATGGAAGACTATCTAGAGAGATTAAAAAAAGAGGTGCAAAAAGTGTTGTTGGTGTGGATGCTGAGCAAAAGATGGTAGAGATGGCAAGAGCCAGAGAAGATGAAGAAAAATTAGGTATTGAATATCAACAAGGAAAGGTGGGAGAACTTGAAAAAATTGGAAAATTTGATATAGTTGTTGGGGGCTTTTTGTTTCATTATGCAAAAACAAAAGATGAACTTTATAAAATGTTTGAGGATGCTTATAAAAATTTAAAAGATGGTGGAAGAGTTGTTGCTATAAACATGAATCCTAATTGTCCTAGAAATTTATTCCCAAAATATGGTTCTACTGTTGTTCCAATAAAAGATCCTCTAAAAGAAGGGGATTTAGTTAAGATTACAATTTGTACTCCTGAAGAAAAACCAACAATATCTTTTACAAGCACACACTGGGAACAGCAAACCTATGAAAAAATAATGAGAGATGTTGGATTCAAAGATATTCAATGGATTCCAATGAGTGTTAGTGAAAGAGGAATAAAAGAACTCGGCAAAGAGTTTTGGCAAGATTGGTTAGATAGTCCTAGTTTGACTATATTAGAGGCTAGAAAATATTGAGAATATTTATTTTTTACAAAAACCCTAAATATTTAAATACTTCCTCCACTTTAATTTATCAAGATGGTTAAATCAATGAACATAGCTTTAGGAATAGGAATAGCAATAATCCTTACACTTGTTGTTGTCCTCGGTGTTGAAACTTTTTATCCAAGTCCAGAAAGAGAAGATTATTGTAAATATGATTTTCAAGATTTTCAACAAGCAAATACTAAACAAGAATGTGAAGCAATAAATGGAACTTGGAATGAGAATTTTAATGAAAGTTCTGATATTCCAAAAGTTTCTTCTCGTTGTAGTAATAGAGAATATCAAAAATTTTGTTCTGAAAAACTAAACCAAGCAAACAATAAACATAGTAAAGGATTGTTTTTTATTATTAATATAATAGCAATTATTTTTATAATAGCAAGTTTATTTATTATGTCAATACCAAATCTCTCAAGTGGAATTGCATTTTCTGGAATTGCTTTATTTGTTTATGGATTTATTCGAGGTTGGAATGGAACTGAGGATGTTTGGAAATTCTTAACTGGTGTAATAATTGCAGGACTTTTAATTTGGTTTGCTATTGTTGTTAATAAAAGGTATGAAAAAAGTTCTAAGAAATAGAATAATATTCTTCAAGAGTTTTTCCAGAATTATTAAATAAAACTGCTGCAGAAATTAATTCAGTATTACAAGTTCCCATTAAAAAACTGTTAATATCTAAGTTATAAATATTATTATGATTAAATTATGTAAATTATTTCTTTAGAATATACTATTTCTCAATCATAAAATTAATCGCAAAGTTTATAAACATAACAATATATAATAAAACGTAATAAAAAGTAATAAAACATAATAAATAATTATAAATACAAAAATGGTACAACATTTAATAAATTTAGATGAAAGGCAAGATAGAGTTTTGAATATTATTAAAGCTAAATTTGGATTAAAAAATAAATCTCAAGCAATTGCAATGGTAACTCAAATTTATGAAGATAGTTTTTTAGAACCTGAACTTCGTCCTGAATTTATTACTGAAATGAAAAAAGTTAAAAAACAAAAAGGAATTCCATTTAAAAATATAGATGAATTAAGAAAAATCATAGAGGGTTAGAATGTATAATTATGAGATTAAACCCCTTTTACAAAAAATTCTCAACAAATTATCTAAAAGAGATAAAAAAATTTATGAACAGGTTTTGAAAAAAATTGAAGAAGTTGTTAATGCATATAATGTTGAACATTATAAAAATTTAAGAGCGCCATTACAACATTTGAAAAAGGTCCATATTGGAAGTTTTGTTTTGGTTTTTAAATTTAATAAGAATAAAAAATTAATCTCATTTGAAAATTTCAAACATCATGATGATATCTATTTTTAAATTAAAGAATAAAATTATCTTCTAAATCCTTTTGTGAGTTCACCTTCATCAATGTAGAAATCCAATTCTTTTTTACTTTCAAAAATTGCTAGAAAAAGACTTAATTTTAATTCAAAACTTCTTACATAATTTATATATACAAACCCAGAAATATCTCAAATTGCAGAATTAAAATCTTTTTCATCTTATCTAAATTTTTATTTTATACCTATTAATTTAATCTTATTAGAGTTTAAATGAATTATTATAATTCTCTTCTAATTTATTCCTCGGTAAACTCTTAATTTCTCGACATAAATCTCACCAAAACATTTATAAACTATTTTTGAGCTAGTTTTATAACTAAGATGAGTGCCTTAATGAAAACTTTACATATTATTAGTAAAATTAATGATACAACAAATGTTAAGGTATGAGGTATGCAAAAGCAATCATGTTAGTTGTAGTTCTTTTATAATTAACTAGAGCCAATTCAGTCGTTAAGGAATTCTGTGTGAAGTAATTTGTTTATCTTATAATTCAAATTGCGCAATAGATAACAAAATAAAATTAGTTAGATGAAATTGTTTAAATCCAGTTGATCCTGCTGGCGGCTGCGGCTCTCTGACTTGCGCTTAGGCATGCAAGTTTTTTCTTTGATTTATCAGAGGAAAGCGAACTGCTCAGTAACACGTAGCTAACCTACCCTTAAGTCAGGGATAACCTCGGGAAACTGAGGCTAATACCTGATAAGAGATATGCCCTGGAAAGACTTATCTCTCAAATTCGAGCTTAAGGATGGGGCTGCGGCGGATTAGGTTGTTGGCGGGGTAATAGCCCACCAAGCCATAGATCTGTAAGGGCTCTTAGCGGAGAAGCCCTGAGAGGGAATCTGAGACACTATTCCCAGCCCTACGGGGTGCAGCAGCTAGGCATCTTTTACAATGCACTAAAGTGTGATAGAGTGAGTCAGAGTGTTTTCCAATTGGAAAACTTTTGCCAAATGTAAAAAGTTTGGCGAATAAGGACTGGGTAAGACGAGTGCCAGCCGCCGCGGTAATACTCGCGGTCCAAGTCGCAGCCATTTTTATTGGGTCTAAAACATCCGTAGCTTGCTATCTAAGTTTCCTGTGAAATCTTATCTCTTAAAGATAGGGCGTGCAGGAAATACTATTTAGCTAGAGACTGGGAGACGTAAGGAGTACGTTTGGAGTAGCGGTAAAATGTGTTAATCCCAAACGGACTAACAATAGCGAAGGCACCTTACGAGAACAGTTCTGACAGTAAGGGATGAAGGCTAGGGGCGCAAAAGGGATTAGATACCCCTGTAGTCCTAGCAGTAAACACTGTACACTAAACATTAGTACCTCTTCGAGAGGTATTAGTGCTGTAGCGAAGGCGAAGAGTGTACTACCTGGGAAGTATAGTCGCAAGGCTGAAACTTAAAGGAATTGGCGGGGAGACACTACAACCGGTGACGCGTGCGGTTCAATTAGATTCTACACCGTGAACCTCACCAGGAGCGACAGCAGAATGAAGGTCAGTCTAAAGGGCTTACCTGACACGCTGAGAGGAGCAGCATGGCCGACGTCAGCCTGTGTCGTGAGATGACCTGTTAAATCAGGTAACAGGCAAGACCCACATGTATATTTACTATGTGTACTATATACAGATTGCCCGGGTAACTGGGATGAAAGTGTGGGCTACGTTAGGTGAGTACAGCCCGAATCCCCTAGGCAACACGCGCGCGTCAATGGCAGATACAACGAGATGCAACTCTGAAAGGAGAAGCTAATCCCTTAAAGTCTGTCTTAGTTCAGATTGAGGTTTGCAACTCAGCCTCATGACGTTGGAATCGGTAGTAATCGTTCGTTATCAACAAACGGTGAATATGTCACGGTCTCTTGCACACACTGCCCGTCAAACCAACCGAGTTTATTTATGGTGAAACTTTTCGAAGGAGAGCCATGGGTAGACAAGGTAGGTTAAGTCGTCACAAGGTATCTGTAGGGGAACCTGCAGATGGATTACCTCCTTATTTAAATTATTGAAATGACTCATAATTATAAAAATACAACAAACATAATTGCTTTTGCATACTAATCTTGTTAGAAATAATGTTCAAGGTTTTACCTCAAAAAAATTCATGGATTAAAAAGGGTATAAAAAAATGGACCCGCCGTGAATCGAACACGGATCTCCTCCGTGCAAGGGAGGTATCTTAAACCATTGGACAACGGGCCCTTATGAAATTAAAGTTTTAGAGGGTTTATAAATTTTCTTACAAGATTATTTAGTTAAAAAATATTCAATCACAAATCATATTCACAAAAAATCCGAAGACAAAATTCGGAAGTGAAAGGGTTCCATATAAAATATGGGATCTAAAAGAGTTATTACAACACAAAAAGTGTTTCATAATAACAATGACAATAGCAGGAGTTTCCACTAGTTGGCACTTTTTCTTTTAGAAAAAGTAAAAAGACAATCAGCAAACATATTTTATGCTGTTAGATGGATAGCTTGGTTTTGATTCTGATGAAGGACGTGGCAAGCTGCGAAAAGCTCTGGGGAATCGCATGCAGATATTGATCCAGAGATTTCTGAATAGTCTGGCATTTGTCAGATAAGATACACTGGGAATTGAAACATCTTAGTACCAGTAGGAAAAGAAAATAAATAATTATTCCCTTATTAGCAGAGAGCGAAAAGGGATTAGGGCAAGCTGAATCTTTCTTAGTAATAAGAATAGAGATGTGGTGAAAATGAATTCCTATCATTTGATTCAAAGTTTCCTGGAATGGAACACTATAGAGGGTGATAGTCCCGTAGATTTAGAATGAGGAAGGATTTTCAAAAAGAGTAGGGCATCCTGGATTGGGTGTCTGAATATGCCTGGATTAACAGGTAACCCTAAATAAAATCAAAGTCCGATAGAGCACTAGTACCGCGAGGGAAAGCTGAAAAGTACTCTTAATAGAGTGTGAAAAGATTTGAAATCTAACAGTTACAGTTAGTTACTGTCCTAAGGGATTGTAACGTACGTTTCGAAAAACGGGCCAGGGAGTTTTTCTATATGGCGAGGCTAACCTTTAAAGGGTAACCAAAGCGAAAGCAAGTCTGAAAAGGCGTTAGTCATATGGTAAAGACCTGAAGCCGGATGATCTATTCATGGACAAGGTGAAGTCTTTCGAAAGAGGGATGGAGGCCTGAACCGTTGTTGTGGACATGCACTTGGATGATCTGTGAATAGGGGTGAAAAGCTTATCTAATTCGGCAATGGCTGGTTCCTGTTGAAATATGCCTACGCATAGTCTTGTCTAGTTTGTTAATGGTGTAAAGTACGAATAAATCTCGCAGGGGCTAATGCTTACGGAGATTTTTTCAACTCAGAATCTATTGACTGCGTAAGACAGGAATAAGGGGCGGTATGTAAGATACTGTTCCAAGACCCGAACAAGGGAGACTAAAGTTAAGGTCCTTAAATTTATGCTAAGTGTCATGAAGAGTGTCTTAAACCTGAGACAGTAGGGATGTAAGCCCAGAAGCAGCTATCATTTAAAGAAAGCGTAACAGCTCACCTATTGAGGTTTAGGGCCTTGAAAATGGACGGGGCTAAGCATAATACCGATACTTTAGAGTTTTCTATTTTTAGAAAACTGGTAAACAGGCGTACTATTTGTGCAGAAGTTTCTCTTAAAGGAGGAATGGAACGAATAGTAATGAGAATCCTGGTAATAGTAAGATGTGATTTTGCTGAGAACGCAAAATGTCGCAAGAGCAAGGTTTCCTTGGCAATATATGTTAGCCAAGGGTTAGTCAGCGCCTTAGTTGTTCCTTAATCGAGAACAATGATGGACATCAGGTTAATATTCCTGAACTAATTAAATCTTTTGTAAATAATGCTTTTGGATAAGTAAGCACTCGGAAGAGTGTTTCAAAAAAGAAATTTATGGAGCGTAATGCTTAGATATAAATAAATTTTTTGAACAAAATTGCTGATTCCAAGAGCCAGTGAAAAGTTATTTACTGAACGGATTTAATTAGCTGTACCCATAACCAGCACTGGTGCTCTGGCTTAAAAAGCTAAGACATGAAAGATTAAACCAATTAAGGGAATTCAGCAAGTTAGCCCTGTAACTTAGGTTTAAGGGGTGTCTATTTTTGTGCTTTTAGAAATAGGAGTGCATTAATAGATCTCAGTAACAAGGACGGCCCGACTGTTTACCAAAAACATAGCCAAGTGCTAATCAGAAATGACGTGTATACTTGGCGAGACCTGCCCAGTGGTGGTGTCTAAAACTCCTTTTCAAGGGAGCTAAGGCCCATTAAACGGCGGGCGTAACTATGACGCTCTTAAGGTGAACAAAGCTGCCTTACGTTTTTATCGTCGAAAAATGATAAAAACGCTCTAGGTGTTATAGTAAATAAACAGTTGAATTTGTTGAATTAAAAAGTTAAACTAATAGAGAAAATTGAGCTATATGCTGGAATATCTGAGTATCTCACTATACAACGATAACTAAAATTTAAATAGTTAGTTCGCGTAAAAATTAGATGAGTGCAGACAATCAGCAGGAAAGGCTGGAATAAAAAGTTTTAAATAAATATCTCAAAATGGAAGAATATGGAAATAGGAAAAGAAGAAAAAAGAAAGGGAAATGAAACTGAAATCAAATTTAAGGAATGGTTAAATAAACACAATATTCCTTATCTTTATTTGCAACAAGATACTCAAACATTATCTATTGCATTTAAAAAATATTTCAGTGGAAAAAGACCTGATTTTTTGATTTTAATTCCTAATCTAGGTTTTATTTTTGTAGACACAAAATACAAAAAGATAAATAAGGAATATAAAACATATCCTATTGATGCTAAAGAAACAAAAAAATATTCTTCAATACAAAGAAAATTTAATTTAAATATTTGGTATGTTCTATCAAATGAAGATTCTGATTATAAAACTTGGTTGTGGATTCCAATTTCAAAAGTATTTGAATCTGGAAAATTAAAACACACATCAAGTAAATCTGGAGAGGAATTTTACGCAATTCCTCCTAAAGAGTTTATTCAGATATCAATAAATGATTCATTAGATAGATTATTTTCAAAATCTTTTTTTAATTAATTCCAGAATCCTCAGAGACTACATGCTCGACTACAAAATAATTTAAAATTGTAGAAGATATAGTCCGAACTTTACAGCGATGTAAAGAATTGAATCATCATTGAAAAAGATTCTAATTAACATTATGAGCTTAATGCCTTGTCGTATGAATTGCGACTTGCATGAATGGTTTAACGAGGTTGTCACTGTCCCTAATTGGTGCCTTCTGAAAATACTACGTGGTGCAAGGGCCACGGACATCTAGTGGGAAGCAAAGACCTTGTGGAACTTTACTGCAACTTGTTGTTGAGGGTTTAAACGAAATGCCTAGTATAGGTGGGAGCGTCGATGTCTTAATTTCGGTTAAGACGGAGCGATCTTGTAATACCACCTGTTTTGTTTAAATTTTCTTATTCTTTATGAAGACAGCAGCAGGCGGGCAGTTTGGCTGGGGCGGCGCCCTGTCGAAAAGATATCGATAGGACCCAAAGACAAACTCATCCAGCTTGGAAATCTGGAGTTGAGTGTAAGGGCAAAAGTTTGTCTGACTGTATTTTGAAAAGCAAGAAATGCAGGCTCGTAAGAGTGGCCTAGTGAACCCACGTGCACTTTTAATAGGTGCCGTGTCTGATAGAAAAGTTACCCCAAGGATAATAAGCTGGTCGCCCCCGATAGTCCGTATTGACGGGGCGGTTTGGTATTTCGCTGTCGGCTCTCCCTAACCTGCGCGTGCAGAAGCGTGCAAGGGTGTTGGAGTTCACACATTAAAAGGGATCGTTAGCTGGGTTAAGAACGTCGCGAGACAGTTTGTATGATATCTACTAGATGTGTTGTTGTTTGAGTGGAACGAGTTTTTAGTACGAGAGGAACAGGACTCGGATGCCTCTGGTGAGCAGTTGTTAATAGCAGGCTGCATAGCTACGCATTGTAGAGATAAGAGCTGAATGCATCTAAGCTCGAAGCTCTCCGCAAAACGAGACAACAAAGGCCGTTGTAAAAGACAACGTTGATAGAGTTGCTGTGTAAGTACGAAGGATTCGTCCGACGTATTCAGCAGACAACTACTAAAAGCCTCATTTGTTTATGATTGTATTGCTTCTGTGGAAACTCCTGCATTCTTATTGTTAATTCTATAAAAAATTTATTTTTTAAAAATTATTTTTTTATTCTAAAAAATTTATATAATTCACCTAAAATAAATACTGTGGAAGTTATTAAAAAAATAAAAATAAATTCTTTTAAACCTAATGCAACAAAATTAAAAATTTCTGCAAACCATGGAATATATATTATTAGAAACATTAATATAAATGAAATTAAAATTCCAAAATTTAACCATTTATTACTTAAAAAACCTATTTTAAAAGCAGATTTTTTTAATGAACGCATATTAAAAACATTAAATAATTGAAAAAAAGACATTGAAACAAATGCTGCTGTTTGAGCCTTGTTTATTCCTTGAGATAAAAAATAATGAAAAATTGGAACTGTGCAAAAAACCATAAGTCCAACTACAATTAATAAAAAAGGAATAAGTTCTTTATTAATAATATTCTCTTTCTTATTTCTAGGTTTTTCTTCAAGAACCTCAGAATGCCCTGGTTCCATAGCAAGTCCAATACCTGGAAAAGTATCAGTTACAAGATTTAAATAAAGAAGTTGTATAGGTAACAAAGGTAATGGAAACTTTAATGCCAAAGAAGTAACTAAAGTAGCACTTTCAGCAATATTTGTAGTAATTAAGAAAAAACTTGTTTGCCTTATATTCTGAAAAACAATTCTTCCTTGTTCAACAGCATCAACTATAGAAACAAAATTATCATCAGTTAAGATAACCTCACTTGATTCTCGAGCAACATCAGTTCCAACCTTTCCCATAGCAATTCCAATATCTGCTTTTTTTAAAGCAGGAGCATCATTAATCCCATCACCAGTCATAGCAACAATCTCTCCTTGTTCTTGTAAAGCTTGAATAATTTTCAATTTTGTTTTTGGAGTAACTCTTGCAAAAACATTTGATTTATTAACTGCATCTTTAAATTGCCATTTATCTAATTTATCTAAATCAGATTCAGTTAAAACTTTTCCAGAAAAATTATTATCAACTAAACCAATTTCTTTTGCAATTGCCAAAGCTGTTTCTTTATGGTCTCCTGTTTTCATTATAATCCTTATACCTGCTTTTTTTGCTTTTTCAACTGCTTCTTTAACACCCTTCTTAGGAGGGTCTTTCATTCCAACCAAACCAACAAGAACCAATTCCTTAACATAATTAGGAGAAACATTATTAATATGGTGTGGAACATCTCTATAAGCAAGTGCAAGAACTCTTAATCCTTGAGAAGAAAGTTCTGATGCTTTATCTAAAAACTCTTTTTTTGTTTTTTTATCAAGAGAGATTTTTTTTCCTTGAGAAAATACCCAAGAAGATTTATTTAAGATTTCTTCAAATGCTCCTAAAGTATAAATCTCTTTTTTGTTCTTTTTTTTATCTTTAATTAAACTTGCACGAAATCTTAAATCTGAAGAAAAAGCAAAATCATCAATAATTTTAAAATTAGATTCTAAATTCTTTTTATTTAAACCTGCTTTTTTTGCAAGAACTGCAAGTGAAACTTCTGTTGGATCACCGATAATTTCATAATTTCCATCTTTTCTTAATAACCTTCCATTATGACATAACCCTGAAATCTCTAGAAATTTTTTTAATTCAGGATTTTCAAGAGGATTTAAAAATTTATTATTTTGAGAAAATTTTCCTATAGGTTCCCATCCTTGTCCAGAAACTGAGACTATCTTATTTTTATCTTTTAATCCTTCTAGAGAAACTATTTTTTCTGATTTCATTGAATTACTTGTTAAAGTTCCTGTTTTGTCAGTTGCGATTATTGTGGCAACTCCGAGAGTTTCTACTGAAGATAAATTTCTTATTACAGCTTGTTTGTTAGCCATTCTTCTTGCGCCAATAGCAAGTACAATAGCCATTATTGCAGGCAAACCTTCTGGAACTCCTCCAACAAAACTAGCTACAGTAAATAAAAATATTTCAAAAAAATCTAACTTGTTTATAAAAAAACCAATAGAAAAAGCAAGAAATGCTCCAATACTTGCAAAAATAGTCATCTGAAATGCAAGAAGTCTAACTTTCTCATTAATATGAATCTTGGGATTTTTAACTTTCTGAATTGAACTTGCAACTTTTCCAATTTGAGTTTTATTTCCTATCTTTACAACAACTGCTTTTGCACTTCCAGAAACAACTGAAGTAGACATAAATAACATATTTGTCCTATCACCAAGAGAAACTTTTTCTGAAACAACCCTAATATTTTTTTCCTGGGGTAATGATTCTCCTGTTAAAGAAGCTTCTTGTGTTCTTAAATTTTTACAACTTAATATACGACAATCTGCAGGAACTTTATCTCCTGCTTCTAAACTAATCACATCTCCTGGAACTAATTCTGAAGCTGGAACTTTCAATAATTCTCCTCCTCTATAAACCTTGGCATAAGTTATTATTAATCTTTTTAATGCAGAAATAGATTTTTCTGCTTTATACTCCTGGATAAATCCAATAATTGCATTTATAAACATAACAATAAAAATAACATATCCATCAATAAAATGTTTAAAAACAAATGAAATTGTCATAGCAATAAACAAAATATAAATCAAGGGGTTATGAAATTGTTTTAAAAATTTTAAAATCAAAGGAGTGGATTTTTTTTCTGAAATTTTATTTTTTCCATAGATATTCTGTCTTTTTCTTGCTTCAGATTTTTGCAAACCTTTTTCATTTGAATTAATATTCTTTAAAGTATCTTCAACAGAAATGGAATGCCATAGAATTTTATTTTCCTCTTTTTTCATAAAAAAATAAAGTTATAAGTATTTATTAAATTAACTCTATATTATTAAAACTCTAAAGTTGCAATTATATTTTATAAATTAAATACTCTTTTGATTTCAATGCTAGGAAATTTTAATGGTATCACACCAGGATTTTATATATATGCAGGAAACATGTGTGGAGGAAAAACAGCAAGATTAATCTTAGATTTGCAATCAATTTCACATGCAGGATTAAAAATGCAAGTATTTAGAACTTCTTGGGATAACAGATACGAGGAAGGTTTTATTACTGCCAATAATAAAGAACTAAAATTTCCAGCAACTTCTGTTTCTAATATTGAAAGTTTAGTTAAAAAAACAAATCCTGATACAAAAATTCTTGGAATTGATGAATTACAATTTTGGGATGATGAAATACTTGAATTTATTAAAAAATATAAAAATAAAATGAGAATTATTTCTACTTGTTTAATTAAGGATTTTAGAGGAAATGAATTTCCATTAAGAAATAAAAAAGACAAGAAATATGATTCACATATAACTACTTCAGATTTAATTAAAATATCAGAGGAAGATTCTCTAAATAATAAAGGAGGAGTAATTTATTTAGAACCTCTTTGTCTTCATAATTCTAAAAATCAAACTTGTGGAAAGATTGCTCCTTATATACAAAGATGGAGACCAGATAAAACACTTTCAAGATATTCTGATCCAACAATTAAACTAGGTGTGGCTGATAAAAAAGAAGAAAATAAAGAAACTTATGCTCCAAGATGTATTGAACATTTTATAAAACCAGAACCTACCGGTTGATTTAAAAACTATGTTTAATTAATATTTTTAACCAAGTCAGGAAGTTGACTTCAGAACTATACATTAAATTGCAAAAAATTCAGAATATGAATTTTAGTTCTGAGGAAAGTCCGCCCACTACAAAGTTGTTCAGGAAATCTGAATTGCTGTGAGGCAAGGCTCTAGAAAAGAAACGACACAGCTCACTTTGAGTTATGAAACTTGAGTTGAACTTTGAAAAGTGAGATTTGATGATACGGCTATCCCAACAAGTGCAAGGTCAGAGCCAAACAATATTGGTGTGAGCTGCAAAGTGAAATGTCAACACTTTCCGTTTGTTATCTTTAGAAAAACAAGGAAAGACAGAAGGTGGCTTATTCTGGCTTGGTTTAATTATATTTCTTTTGATTATTAAAAAGATTTAAGAAATTTTAATTAATGTAATCTAGATTTTTTAAAATTATTAGCACCAAGATATTCCTGTACCTAGTAACCAAGATATTTCTTTTTCAATAATTTCTCTGTTTTATAGAGGTGATAAGTAATAAAAAATTTTAATTAACATATCTCTGAGTTTTCTTAAATAATTGTGCTTTTGAATTTTTTACTATTAGAAGATATCTTTATAACTCCTTAGACCTAAACTCTGAAAGTTTTTACAATTAATCTTTTTTCAGAGAGGGTGTTTGAAAATTGTTCTTGTAGCCAATATTACCAGAGACATATTCTTTATACACATTAAATATATTTTGCAAATCTTTACACCCATATCAAAAGCCCTTGTTGTTAATCTCTCATCAAAGAATAAAATTTAAATTTTATTTTCCTAATTTGAATTACCAAATACAATCTAAATATTACAAATTAAAAAATATAAAACTATTCAATTAAAAAAACTTTTCTTTCAGTTATATCTAAACTTGGTATTGCAAATAATAATTCATATTTACCAGGTTCTTCAAATGTAAAATCAATCATATCTTTAATATTGTTTTTATACGTTCCAACTTGTTCATAATACTTTCCATCAGGTTTAGTCACAGGTAAAATTTCTTGTTCAGTTAATTCCAAATAACTTTTTAATGAAAATGTTTCAGCACTTAAAACAGAATCATTTTTACTTACCATTAATAACATGGATAAATCTTCACTTAAAGAATCTCCTTCTTCAATATCTAAAACTAGATTTCCTTCTAAAGTATCATTTTGTTCAAAATCACCTTTAACATCAATTAAAACATTACCAGTAATTCCAAGAAAATTTCCAACTAATAAAATCAAGGATGCCAATGCTACCAAAGTAACAGCCAAAGTTATAACTTGTTTTGAAACCATAAAGTTTTTGAGTTATTAAGATTATTAAATCTTTTGGTTTATTAAAAAATTAATTATTTTACAAATCAAGAAATCAATATTATCTTGAAATTTATATAAACAGAAAATTATTAATTAAAATTTCAAAGTTTACTAAAGGATTATTAAAAATAAATCAATAACTTTAATAGAGCCTGGAAACAAAATTATCTTTTTATTAATAATCTACTTAGGCTACAAAATTGAGAAGTTTTAATTAATACAATCTGGATTTTTTTGAATTACTAGAACTAAGAAATTATTGATTAAACATTGATTATATTTTACAAGCCTTTACACTCCTATTAAAAGTATTTACTATTAATCTTTTTTCAAGAAATATATTTAATTTTATTTTTATAGTTAGGATTACCAGATACAAACCAACAAAACCTTTATAAATAAAAAAATATTAAATAAAATATGGTGAAAAAAAAGAGTGTGAAAAAAAGTATGAAATCTAAAGATATATCTAAGAAAAATAAAAAAGATTCTAATAAAAAAAATAATTCTTCTAAAAAGAATTCCTTAAAATCAAAGAATAAGAAACCCACTAAAGAAGAAAAGAAAAAATTAGATAATGTTGTAAAAAGATTAAGAAAAGACTTGAAAACAGAAGGCAAAGTTAAAGATATTAAATCTAAAAAATCTCCAAATAAAAATATAAAAAAAGAAAGCCCAAGATATATCCAAACAGGAATGAAAGGATTTGACGCACTTTTTGATAAAAATTCTGGAATACCTGATGGAGCTGCTGTTCTAGTAGAGGGAGGTCCTGGAAGTGGTAAAACTATTTTTTGTCTTGCCACATTAAATGAATTATGTAAAAAAGGTAAAAAAGGTTTATACATGAGTTTTGAAGAACCTGAAGAAAATCTTATATCCCACATGGAAAACTTTGGATGGAAACCAAGAGAATATATCAAAAAAGGATTATTAAGAATAAAAAGATTTGATGCAATTGATGTTTCAAGATCTATTGAAGCTTTATTAAGTGCTGCTAAAAAAGAATTATTAATTGAAGTTGACCCTGTGTTTTTTCCACAAGACTATAATCCTGATTTTGTAGTTATTGATTCACTAACAAGTATTGCTTCAGCTTTCTCAGGACAACAAAGTCGTTTTAGAATATATATGGAACAATTATTTAGATACTTAGAAAGAAATAAAATCACTAATTTCTTAATTAGAGAAGTTTCATCTCCAAGTCATGTAGGAACAACTTTTACAGAACAAGGTGAAGCAGTTTCATTCTTATCAGATGGTATTATTGTTATTTATAATGTGATTTATGACAATGGTCAAAGAGGTTCAGCAATTGAAGTATTGAAAATGAGAGGTTCAAATTTCACTAAAAAAATAGTTGATCTTCAAATAGTTAACAAAAAAGGAGTTATGATAAATCCGAATAAGATTCTTGATAAAAAGAAGAAAAACTTTAACTTAACTTAAATTTTTTTTATTTTTTAATATTCAAAGATCTAAATTATTAATGTAATCTGAATTTTTCTTGGATATCTGTGCCTTTGAATTTTTTTACTATAAAAAGATATTTCTAGAACTCCCTATATCTAAACTCGAAAAGTTTTTACTATTAATTTTTTTTCAAGGAATGTATTTTATTTATTTTTGTATTTAGTGATACCAGATACAGTAATGAACATCTTTCTTTTTTTTAAAATAAATTTACATAAAATTATACTTTAAAAATAATTTAATATAAAAAATATGAACATGGGCAATGTTTAACATATTATTGTTATTAATAAACCCAATCTTTTGTTCAGTATAAGTATAAATATAAATATTCACAATACTCTGGAAGCCTATAAAAATAATTTTGCTTCATTGGGATGATTGTATAATTAATTTTTCAATCTTTTTTCTCATCCTTTGTATTGTGAATCTCTTTAAAGAATATAATTATGATTATAACCCTGGGAGATTCTCTGAACCAGCCAAACAGTTAGCTCAGAGCCTCTCCTGGGCAAAAAGAGGTGATAATAAATCTAATACTTTGAACTTTATAAACCTTTCGGTTGTGTTACTTCTTAAAAATGACAAGTGTTCTTTCTACAAAAGTAGTAAAGTTTTAGAGTGTTGTGTTTTTTTAGTAGGGCATAAAGAATAAATAAAAACAATAATAATGATGATAATAAAGATGGTAAGGGGGGTTTTGGAACAAATAAGGAGGGGTTTTTATAATATAAAGATATCTTAAATGATTTAAATATAATTTATTCTTCTTTATAGTTATTAAGAACTTTTTCTTGAAGATTTGACTCAACTTTATTACTAACTTGTTGGCAAACTCTTTTTAATAAAAGAGAGTACATTTTTCTATCTGAAGAAGGAATTGTTATATCTCTGCTTCTTTTATTCAAATCGTCAAAAATTTCTTCTTTTAATATATCTTTTGATTCACCTAAATCATATCCAAATCTTTCTAAAACCTCTAATTTACAATAAGCAAAATCATAATATTTATTATCTAAAGAGGTAGATATGGAATTAACATAATCTCTAAGCCAATCTTTTGAAGGAACTTCATAAATTCTTTCAACAAAAGAAGAATTTATATTTATTTCTGTATCTCTTCTTGTTTTTGAATTATAAATACATCCTCCTAAAAATAGAGCAGATGTTAATATACTTAATTGTAAAATATTGTTAAATAATGTTTTTTTCTCATATTATTCTATATAACTCCAGTGTTCTATAACGAACACCTCTGATTTAAATATAAAATTTTATTCTCTTCTCCTATCTTCAATTTCTTCTCTTAAATGTTCAATTTGATAATCTGGATTTGGTTCTTCAAATTGATCTTTTTTTTCTATCATTTTCTTTAAATATTCTTGCCTCCTATCTTCAACCCTTCTACTAGCATAATCAGCACCAATATTCTTATGTCCAATATGGTGCTGAGTCTCGGATAAATATCCTTGCAAATCTAATTCTTTGTATCTTAATTCATTATCCACTGAGGCTTCCTTATTCTGGATTGTAAATCTCCCAAACTCCCCCTCTGAAGTTGCTATGAAAATATCAGTAATCTCAGGACATTTAGAGACAACCATATTTGTTATTCTTCCTAATTTGCTTTTTGGTGTTCTTGTTTCATTTGCCATTTTCTTAAAATTTATACAAAATTAACTTTTTAAACTTTTCCATGTAGTTACTATTTTAGAATTACATCCTCTTCAGAAATGGCCCCCGGGAAACTCCTTAACCTAATTTTATTTTTTACATTTACTTTCAGAATATAATAAATTAGATTAACTCGGTCAAACCAAAGACATATAGTTTGAATCTAATCCAAAACCCGAGAACAAAATTGAGATGGAATTTTTGCTTCATCTCAAAATGGGCCCCCTGTCTCCTTAACCTAATTTTATTTTTTACATTTACTTTCAGAATATAATAAATTAGATTAACTCGGTCAAACCAAAGACATACTGTTTGAGTCTATTTCAACATCGCGGGAGCGATGAAAGAGTTCTTTAGAATTTGAGGAAATAAGAACTCTTAAATGGGGCCCCCGGGAGTCGAACCCGGGACACCATGATCTTCAGTTTCACATTGCTTTAATCCATATAAGACTAAAACAAACATGTGCTCTCCCGCTGAGCTAGGGCCCCAAAAGTGCCAACGGAATAAAACCATGATGTCTTCCAGAATATAAAGAAAAAATCTCTTTTTAAATTTACTGGATATAAGATTGGGCACGGTTTTTTTTGTAAATATTGGAAAATCCAATTTCTTTTAACCATTTTTTAAGATTATTTTTTCCATAAAGAGGAACCCTATATGCAAATCTTTTATTCATTTTTGAAAGAGATTTTCTTATATTCCCTACTCTGAATCCTTGTTCATCTAAAATTTTCTTAATTTGTATGGCTAATTTTTGACTTACAGTTGTTATTTCCATGGTAGGATATTTTTCTATACCTGGTTTTTTTGAAACAAAAACAGTTCCATCAGTATCCATAATTCCTCTTAAAACTTTTCTGGACAATTTCCAGTCATTCATAAAAACTTTTGGAATAATAACTTTTTCACATTTATCCTCTCCATAAGGAATTCTTAATCCATTGACAAGAAAATTACTAATTTCTTTTGAATTAATAACAAACCTTAGCCCTCTTTCTCTAAAGGTTAATTTAGATTCTTTATTAAACTCTTCTAATAATATCTTCTGGATTCTAAAAAAAAGTTCTTTATCTGTAATAGGATTTCCTACAAAACCTATTTGATATTTATTATTTTTTCTATAGATATATCCATCACCAATTAATATGCCAACAAGTTCTGCAATATTCTCATTTAACATTTAAAATATCTAAAGAATAAATTGTTCTTTAAATGTTTTTAATTCAAAAACCAAAACACAAAAAACTTTATAAACACCCTTAACCTTAATTTTTTACAATGAAAAAAGAGGAAAAACAATTAACTAGTTATATCCTAGGTATTTTAAGTATTGTTCTTTCTTTAGTTCAACCTTTTGCAGGAATTGTTCTAGCAATAATTGGTCTTGTTTTTATTAAAAACCAAAAAGGAGAATTAAAGAAAAAGGCAAAGACTCTAAATCTTGTTGGATTAATACTTGGAATAATTGTCCTAAGTATTTTTATTGGATTAAATATTTATTATTATATGAATTCTGCTCAACTAGGAATTGCATAAAATGAAAATCCAAAACAAAAAAGCAGCAATGGAAATGTCAATGGGAACAATTGTAACTATTGTTCTTCTTGTTAGTGTTTTGATTCTTGGATTAATTTTTGTAAGAAACATAATGTGTTCTGGTATTGCAATTTCAGATGATATAACAGATTCAGTTAAAGGAGAAATAACTAGTTTATTTGGAAGCCAAGAATACGAAGTTAAATGTGTTGGAGAAGAGAAAATGCAAAAAATCGGAGCAGATGGAAATTCAAAAACTCTTGGATGTATAATTATCTCAAATGAAAATGTAAAATATGATTTTAAAGTAACAGAAATAAAAAAACTTGAAGGAAATCCTTCTGAAGAACAAATAGAAAGTTGGATTATTGAAGATGAAGTTCAAGGAGTTTCAATTTCTCCTGGAGAAAACATTGTTAATTTCATAACTATTAAACCACCTCAAAAAGTTGATTCTACAACAATAAGATTAAAAGTAGAAGCAACAAAAGAAGGTCTTGGAACAGAAACACATTATATGAGACTAGATATTACTTCTGTAGGTGCATTGACAACAACTGTTTGTTAATTGTATCTTGCAACACCCACTACAAAATAGATTTAATTAGTAAATTTAAATATTTAATTAATAGAAAAATAGAATAGTAGAGAAAGTGGTTTAATAAAAAAAGATATCATAGGAAAATTTAAAATTGCCCAAGCAACCTTTAGATTAAGTTATGAAGTTTGCTTAACATTATCTACTTAACATTAACAAAAAACTTTAAAGACTAAACATAACAAGTTAAAAAAATATTTCTTAAGAATAGAAAAATACAAAGACACATTTATCTAAAAAAATCTAAAGACATTAGTTAATCTATTAAATCTTTTAATCAGGAAATTATTAAGTAAAAACTCCAAGTATTACAAGATACTGTTAATTGAAAGTTTTTTAAAGTTATTTTTTCTTAAGAATTATATAAGATGACAAAATTAAAACTCTATAACACATTAACAAGAAAAAAACAAGAATTTATTCCTCTAGACAAGGAAGGAAAAAAAGTAGGTTTTTATGGATGCGGTCCAACAGTTTATTGGTATCAACACATCGGAGGAATGAGAAGATATGTTTTTGAAGACATTCTATATAGAACCCTTATTTTTAATGGATTTAATGTTAAACATATAATAAATGTCACAGATGTTGGGCATCTGACAAATGATTCTGATGATGGAGATGACAAAATTGAAAATGCAGCTAAAAAAGAAAATAAAACAGCTAAAGAAATTTCTAAATATTATTTTAATGTATTTATAGAAGATTTAAAAAAAATGAATTTTACAATGCCAGACAAATGGACCTGGGCAACAGAATATATAAAAGAACAAATAGAACTTGTTAAGATTCTTGAAAAAAAAGGATATACATATAAAACAAGTGATGGAATTTATTTTGATACTTCTAAACTTAATGATTACGGAAAACTAGCAAGAATTGATATTAAAGGACTTCAAGCAGGTAAAAGAATAAATCTTGGTGAAAAAAAGAATAAAACAGATTTTGTTGTATGGAAATTTTCTCAAGAACCTGGAAAAAGACAACAAGAATGGGATTCTCCATGGGGTCTTGGTTTTCCAGGATGGCATATTGAATGTTGTGCAATGTCTTCTAAATATCTTGGAAAACAATTTGATATCCATACAGGAGGAATAGATAATATGAATCCTCATCATGTAAATGAAATAGCTCAAGCAGAAGCAGCTTTTGAAAAAACTCCTTGGGTAAAATATTGGATACATAATAATCATCTTAATTTAAAACAAGGTAAAATGTCAAAATCAGAGGGAAAAATAATTAGATTAAAAAATTTAGAAGAAAAAGGATATACTCCTCTTGCTTTTAGATATTTTTTATTATTAACACATTATAGAAAATTAATAGAATTTGATTTTGCTTTAATGGATTCTGCTGAAAAAACTTATCAAAGACTAAAAACAAATATCTCACAAATTCCAGATGATAAAAAAATAAATCAAGATTACCTTGAACAATTTGAAAAAGCTATTAATGATGATTTAAATACTCCTGAAGCAATACAGGTTTTGCAAAATCTTATTAAAGATGAAAAAGCAGAAGGAAAAATAAGAACTATTAAAAAAATGGATGAAGTTTTAGGATTAAATTTACTTTCTGTTAAACAAGAAAAAATTCCTCAAGAAATTTTAAACCTAGTAAAAGAAAGAAAAAATGCAAGAAAAAACAAGGACTTTTCAAAAGCAGATGAAATTAGAGAAAAACTCAAAGAAAAAGGTTATACAATTAATGATACAGAAAAAGGAAGTATTGTAAGGAAGATTTAAAAGTATCTGATAATCCTGACTATAAAAATAAAACCAAATATCTTCCTTGAAAAAAGATTAATAGTAAAAACTTTCATAATTTAAATCTAACAATTTGTAGAGATATTTATCAATACTAAAAAAATACAAAAGCACAGATATCCAAGAAAACCTCAGAATATATTAATTAAAATATCTTATTATCTATTAAATCTAGAAACAAGAAAATCATTAAGAAGGACTTCAAGTGTTGCAGGTTCCATTTAAACAAAACAATTAAAAACCAAAAAATACTAATAATTAAGAGGTGAAAATGAAAAAAATTAATATATGGGATATTCTTGCATGGATTGCCCTGGCATTTATTCTTGTTTGGCTTTTATTAAAAACTCTTGGAATAATTAATACTTCATTATGGTTAGAATATTCTCCTCTTTATGCTGGAGCATATATTTTAGGTTGGCAAATTCATAAATTAGATAGTGTTTCAAATGATGTAAAAGAATTAAAATATTTTAAAAATGAAACTATCAAAGAAATTAATTCAATTAAACAAAATTGTGCAATTAATCATAAATAAAATGAAAAAAGCAGTTTTATTTGATTTAGATAATACTCTTTATGATTATAAACCAGTTCATAAAAAATCAATGCAAGAGGTTTATAAATATTTAAAAAATAAATTAAATATTAGTTATAGAAAATTTACTGAATTATATAATTTATCTAAAAAAGAAATTCATAGAGAATTATCTGGAACTGCTTCTTCTCATAATAGAATTTTGTATTTCCAAAGATTAATTGAAAAAATTCAAGGAACAGTTGAACCCTCTATTATCTTGAGACTTTATGAAATTTATTGGGGAACTACATTAAAAAACATGAAATTACGAAAAGGTGTTTTATCTACTTTAAAAGAACTTAAAAAAATGAACATAAAAATACTAATTGTTTCAGACTTAACAACACATATTCAATTAAGAAAAATCCATGCATTAAAAATAACAAAATACATTGACTATCTTGTAACTTCAGAAGAAGCTGGTTCTGAAAAACCTCATTCAATTATGTTTCTTCTTGCTTTAAATAAAATTAACATGCTTCCTAAAGAAGTAATAATGGTTGGAGATAATAAAATAAATGATGTTGAAGGGGCAAATTCTGTAGGTATAGACACCATACTTATTGGAAAAAAAGAAACAAAGAAAAACAAAAAAGATTTTTCAAGGCCAGATTTTACAATTAAAAATATTCCAAAAGTTTTAAATATACTAAAAAACTTAGATAATCAAGAGAGGTGAAGAATGAAAAAAAATTCAAAAAAAATAAAAAAGAAATCATACAAGTATGAAAGTTTTCTTCAATTAAATTACAAACCAAAAAAAACTGACATTGTATGTCAATTTAAGGTTCAACCTTCTAAAGGATACACTCTAGAAGAAATCTCAAGTATTATTGCAGGAGAATCAAGTGTAGGAACCTGGACAGATGTTCAGACAATGAACAAATCTATTGGAAAAAAACTTTCTCCTAAAGTTTTTGAAATTAATAAAAAAGAAAAAAGAATTAGAATAGCATATCCTATAGAATTATTTGAATTAGGAAATTTGCCTGGTGTTTTATCAAGTATTGGAGGAAATATTTATGGTATGTCTTCAGTAAAAGGTTTGTTTTGGGAAGATGTAACTTTACCAAAAAAATTACTGCATTCATTTCTAGGTCCTCAATATGGTATCAAAGGAATTAGAAAATATCTCAAGGTTTATGACAGGCCCCTAGTAGGAACAATTGTAAAACCCAAGGTTGGTTTAAACAGCGAAGAGCACGCAATAGTTGCTTATGATTCTTGGTTAGGAGGATGTGATATTGTAAAAGATGATGAAAATTTAACAAGTCAAAATTTTAATAAATTCAAAACAAGATTTTTAAAAACAATAAAAAAATGCAAAGAAGCTGAAAAAGAAACAGGAGAAAAAAAGGTTTATCTTTGTAATTGCACTGCTCCTGCAGATGAAATGTTAAAAAGAATCAAGTTTGTTGAAAACCATGGTGGAAATTACATTATGCTAGATATATTAACTCTTGGTTGGAGTGCCTTGCAATGGGCAAGAAAACAAACAAAACTTCCAATTCATGCACATAGAGCAGGTCACGCAATGTTTGACAGAATTGAATTCGGAGTTGGTTTTGGAATGTCAATGGAAGTAATAGCTCAACTATCTAGAATGGTTGGTGTTGACACACTTCATATTGGAGCAGTTTACGGAAAAATGCAAGGTCCTAAAGAAGAAGTTCTTCATATTGAACAAGATATTGAAAAAGATTACACTAAAAAAACACACCAATATCTAAAACAAAGATGGTATGGAATGAAACCAGTTTTTGGAGTTGCATCAGGAGGAGTTTATCCTGGAGTAGTTCCTAAAATTATGAAATCAATGGGCAAGGATGTTGTTATTCAGGCAGGTGGAGGAATACACGGACATCCTTCTGGAACACTTTACGGAGCAAGGGCAATGAGACAAGCTGTTAAAGCAACTCTTGAAAACAAAACTCTAAAACAATATTCAAAAAATCATCCTGAGTTAAAACAAGCTTTAGAAAAATGGGGAGAATAATTTTCTAATTATTTTTTAAATAAAATACAAGTATCTAATAATCTTTATTTAATAAAAGAATTTTCTGCCTTGCAAATTTAAGGAATTTAAATTAACGTCTTTTGGGATTCTCAGGTATATCGTGCCTTTATTGCTCCTATTGATAGATATTCTTATATTCTGCTATATACAAATCCTAAAATTTTTACTATTAATCCCACTTCAGTGGATTGTTTAGACTTTGACTTGCGTTACAATCCTAACAAAATTTAAAAACTCTAATTCTTCTCTTTATTTATGGTGAAAAAAAGAGGAAAACAAAAAACAGGAAAATATAGAAAAGCAATCTTTTGTGTTTGTTATACAATTACTTCAAAAAAAGAAATTAAATACTTATTATTAAAAAGAAAACTTCATTGGAAAGGTTGGGAATTTCCAAAAGGAAAAATTGAATTGTATGAGATATTAAATAGAAAAAATACAGCTTTAAGAGAAGTTCAAGAAGAAACAGGACTTGTTCCTAAGAAAAAAACATTAAAAAAATATCCTATAAAAGGAAAATATCTTTATACTAAGGAATTAAAAGACCGTCCAGGAACAATAGGACAAAGCTATCATCTTTATAGTGTTGAAATTCCTTATTCTCAAAAAGTCAAACTTGATAAAAAAGAACATTCTTCTTTTAAATGGTGTTCTTTTAAACAAGCAATAAAATTATTAACATGGAAAAATCAAAAAGATTCTCTAAAAATTGTAAATAAAAATTTAAAAAAATAATTAATTAGCAATTAAAAAATTAATCCACAATTTTATAAACTACAATATTTATCTAATAATCTAAAATGAAAGAAATAAAAAATGCCAGATAATCAAAAGGTATTTAAAGTGTTTGTTCTTTTTATATAAATGAAATTTGATGAAAATCTCTCTTCAATTCATGCCTATCTTTGTGCCGATGGTTATGTTACTAATCCAAAAAAATGGAAAAATTATGTAATTGGTTTAAGGAATACAGATAAAACTTTATTAATGGATTTTCAAGATAAATTTTTTAAATATTTTGGTGTTAAGCCAAAGATAACTGAAAAGGAAAGATGTCGAAAAAACTCTAAAGAAATTCATGAAAAATTAATAAAAAAATTTGGTTCTTGTAGCTCAAAAGAGTGGAAAATGCCAAAACTAAATAAAAAACTAACTAAAATTTGGTTAAAATCTTTTTTTGATTGTGATGGATGGGTTTTTATCAAGACCCACCAAAATAGGCATATTGGATTAGATTCAATAAATGAACAAGGAATAAATCAGATCATATCATCTCTTAATCAATTAGGTATAAAAACAATTAAGAAACAAAATAAAAAAAGAAGGATGTTTAGAATATATATTTTTGGAAAAAACAATTTAATAAAATTTAGAAAAGAAATTGGATTTTTACATCCAAAAAAGAGGGAAAAATTAGAACAAGCTATTGGAGATTATGTTATTTATCTTTGGGATTTTCCAAAAAAAGAACACTTGTTAAAAAGTTTCATTAAGAAATTAATGAGGGATAAATGTAGATTAAGAAGTAAAAAGTATATAAGAATTTTTTCAAAAGAAAAATTAAATCTTTTAAAACTTTCAAGATATTTAAAACATTTTTATAATATTAATTGCCTATTATATAAAAGGGTAAATGGGTTGGGAAATATTTATTATGAGTTAAATATAAATAAAAAAGAAGAAATAGAAAGATTAATTAATGCCAAATTACTTTCATTAGAAATAATAAAATGTATAAAGAAAAACTCAAAAAAATAAAAGAGAATGTATATGAATTGCCTAAAATAGGAAAGATGAAAGTTCCTGGAAGGATATTTTTTTCAGATAAGCTTTTAGAAGCAATTGAAGAAGATTCTTTAAAACAAATTGCATCTGTTGCAACACTTCCAGGAATATTGAGACATTCAATTGGTATGAGTGATATGCATGTCGGTTATGGCTTCCCAATTGGAGGAGTAGCTGCTTTTGATATTGAAAAAGGAATTATAATTCCTGGGGGCATTGGCTTTGATATTAATTGCGGAGTTCGTTTAATTTCAACAAATGTTTCTGTGAAAGAATTTTTAAAAAAAAGAAAAGAATTTCTTCATGATTTAAAAAGAACAATTCCTTCTGGTGTGGGTAGAGGACATAAACAAGAAAAAAATATAAATTATGAAGAATTAAAACAAGTTTTAACATTAGGAGCAGAATGGGCTATACAACAAGGTAAGGGAGTTAAAGAAGATTTAGAAAATTGTGAAGAAAATGGAAAAATTTCTCCTGCAAATCCAGACAATATTTCTCAAAGAGCATTGAAAAGAGGATTGCCTCAACTTGGAACTCTCGGAGCTGGAAATCATTTTTTAGAAATTCAAAAAGTAGATGAGATTATTGATGAACAAACTGCAAAAACTTTTGGAATAAATAAAGACAATATCTTAATAATGATTCATTGTGGTTCTAGAGGTTTAGGACATCAAATAGCAAGTGATTATATAAAATACTTTGAAGAAGAATTTCCTTCTGAAACAAAAAACCTTCCAGACAAAGAACTAGTTTATGCACCTTTAAATTCAAAACAAGGACAAGAATATCTTTCAGCAATGAATTGTGCAGTTAATTTTGCATTTTGTAATAGACAAATAATATTGAATTATACAAGAGAAGTTTTAGAAAAACACTTTCCAAATTCAAAAGCAGATTTGATTTATGATGTTTGTCATAATATTGCAAAAATAGAAGAACATCTAGTAGAAGGAAAAAAACAAAAAGTTTGTGTTCATAGAAAAGGAGCCACAAGAGCATTTGAAGGACAACCAGTTCTTATTCCTGGAAGCATGGGAACTGCAAGTTATGTGTTAATTGGAGGAAAAAAATCTAAAGAACTATCCTGGAGTTCAACAACACACGGAGCTGGAAGAGTTATGTCAAGAGGAAAAGCAATCCATACATTAAATTCAAATGACATCAAAAAACAACTTCAAGAAAAAAACATTGAAATAGAAGCTGGAAGTTCAAGAGGTATTTCTGAAGAAGCTCCTCAAGCATACAAGGACATTGATGAAGTTGCACTTGTTTCAGATAAATTAGATATTGCAAAAAAAGTTGTTCGTCTTGTTCCTCTAGCTGTTATGAAAGGTTGAATAAAATTCAAAAGTCATTAAAATCCTTAACATCAAAAGTAAAAAATAATTTCTTAAAAAAGTTATATTTCAAAAACTAGAAAATTAAATTGTAATGCAGACATTATCTTCTTGGTAGAATCTGATAATTTTTTTCTTCTAAGTCTAAATGAACAGCTTGTCCTTTTGAAATCTCTCCAACATATTCATCTTTCCCCAATTCTTTTTTAAGGAAATAACTAGGTAATTCTTCTGCCACCTCTAGATGAGTAACCATTACTAGTCCGTTAACACCCTCCCTTCTTTCATTCACAAGTTTCATCAATCTATCTCTGTCTGGATTATAATAAAAGCTATCCTCTGGAGCATCATTTCCAGACCACAAATATGGAACTTGTTTAAATTCTGGTAAAGCAAGTTGTTCAATTAAAACTTCTGAACTATCCCTCGCTCGAGGAGCTGTTGAAGAAATAACTCTAGCAGAACCTCCATTCAAAATTTCTTTGATTGCTTTACCTAACACTTCCATTTGCTGGCGACCATAATAATCTAATCTTCTATCCAGATTATAATTTCCGTGTCTTGCTACAAATAAATGATTCATGTAAAAAAGAATTAAATTAAACTTTAAAAACATTTCGAAAGTGTTACTATCTAAAAATTAGTAATGCCTGCCTTTATATTATTAAACACTTGTTGTACTTCGCTCCCAAAAATTTTTGATTCTCAAAAGATTCATCAAATCCTAATGTTAAATAAAAATCCCTAATCAATTAAACATCTAAAACAACTTGACAAATCCATTTATCTGTTTTTTTATCTTTTTTAACAAACAAATCATTTAATGTAATTGCTTTTATATTATTTGTAAATTTATAATTTGTTCCCTTATCTGTATTTTCAAGATAATCTCCTGAAACTTCTGAATACAATTCATAACCCTTTAAAAGTTCTTTAATCTTAAGTTTCTTTATTTTAGATAAAACAAAACTTTCAGAATCAAATAAATACAAAAATTCTTGCAAAAAATCCACAAGCAAGCCCTCAATTCCTCTGCTTTTAACTGAAAGAGATATTTTTTTACTGGCTTTTGATTTTATTTTCTCTCCTTGAGTCATAGTTTCTTGAAAAGCAAGAGCTGAATTTTTAAATGCTTGTTCTAAAGTATCTCCTCTAGCTTGAAATTTAACATCTGCAGTATGTTCTAGAAATTTATATTTTTTAATTTGAGATTTTTTGTTTTCTTTAAAATTCTTTTCATCTATTTCTAAGAATAATTTACTCTCATATCCACAATTATTACATCTATGGGTATGTAAAGCTGAACCAAGACTTGATTCAAGAACCGTTGGTTTATAATCAATATTAGTAGACCCACATTTTGGACAAACTTTTAATTTCATATAAAAATAAAATAAGAATACTTTATTAAGGTTTTGAAACCCTGTACCTAGTAACTAAAACATATTCTTCTTCATAATTTTCTTCTTTCTAGACTTAATGGATTAATTAACATCTTCTGAAGTTTTCTTGTATATTTGTGCCTTTGAATTCCTTATTATTAGAAGATATCTCACAGATTGTTATGTTTAAGCTATGAAAGTTTTTACTATTAATTTAGAGTTAATGACTTTATTTGTTTTTGTGATCAGTGTTACAAGTTATGAAATCCTTGTTTTAATCCAGAAAAAATATATTCAAATAAAAAAGGCAAAAAATAAAAATTCCAATCGCAACACAACGAGAACAAACTTTTCTTAAAACTAAAATTCTAAATCAATAACTCTTAAAAGATATCTCTACTAACTAAAATAACTCTAATAAAACACAGGTAGAAAAACAAGTTCAAATGCTTCCACAACTATTAATCATTCTCTTAGATTAAAAATATTCCTCATTTTACCAAATTTTAATTTTAAGTTCTCCAAGATTTAATTTTGTTTTCATATCTACATATTGAACAGAAACATCTTTTACAAAGATATTTTTATCTGGAAACTTTTCTCTTGATGAAAGAATAGTTCCATTTTCATATTTAAAATCAATTGCAAATTCATCACCAGTTGCAACTCCAAGTGAATTTTTTAAATTAGTGTAATTAGAATCATACTCTTTAAGAAAATCTAATATTTCAGATACAAAAACATACTCTCTTATCTTTATTGACTGAATTGCATATTCTTTACTTTCTAAATTAAAAGAATCAGAACAAGAATAACTACTATTAATATCAAAATTCACATGTTTTATTTTAATAAAATCTTCTTCAGGATTTTCAAAAACAACAGAACCCTCTTGTTTATAAGAATTAATCACATTATCATCCATATTAACAACACTAATATTTAAATCAGAATAATCATCTTTTAAAGGAATCTCCAAACAAGTTTCATCTTTAGAATCCTCACTTAAATTTAATTTATAAGTAATTGTTACAAGTTCTGAAGTAACATCTGTTAAAACTCTATTTTTTAAAATTCCTAAAGAATCAGTTTTTGGAGGTCCTGTCTTTATAGTAGGTTCAAGTACAGAAAAAATATAAATCAAAAAAGTTACAAAAATCACAAATGATAAAATCATTCCTACATGTGATGCTTTTTTATTTAATTTTCTTAATTTCATTTTATCCAAATAACAAGTTTGCACTTACAAAAATAATAAATGAAACAACTACAAGTGCAACTGAATGTTTTAATCCGTTTTTAATATTTCCTTCTGAAAGTTTTCCAATAGCAAGTCCTGAAAAAAAACCCTGTATTAATAACAAGTAAAGAAAAGAATTTGCAATTTCACTTTGATTTATTGCTCCTCCTTCAGTTCCACCAACCATTCCACTTACTCCACTAAATCCAGAAATTCCAGAGAGCATTGGAATGATTTTAAATTGCATTACTAATACAATAATTATAAATATAAAAAAGATAATATATCCTTGCACAACAAGAGTTGAAATTGAAGCTTTTCTTTCTTTTTTAAGTTTATCAGAAACATTAATTGCTGATGAAGCTGACTCAAGAATCTTTCCTATATCCCCTCCTGCTTGTTCTGCTTGTCCAATTAAAGTTAATGCACGAGAAATTGTCCTATTATTTGTATCTCTTGAAAAAGTTCTTAATGCTATTCTTAATGGAATTCCAATTGAAATTTGATTTGCAAGTTTCCTTACATTAGGAGACAAAACCCCAAATGGCTTGTCCTTAACATTAATAATACTTTTACTTATTGGTGTTCCTGTCTTAACACTTTCAGCAAGACTTCGTGTAAATTCAAGAAACATTTGTTCTTTTTCATTTTCTTTTTGATTCTCTTTAATAATAGTTATTACATAAGGCATAATTCCAATAATAATTCCAAGACCAAATAAAAGAGGGAAAAATTTTGAAGTGTAAAATAAAAATGAAATTCCAATTAAAACTACAGCTAGTATTGTTCCTATTATGTGAAATTTAGTTACTTTCATTTTTTATTCTTGTTGTTTTTAAAAAATGAGGGTTTAAAATTTTTAATTTTATTACTTTCATTTTTTATTCTTGTTGTTTTTAATTTTAACTCGGAGGTTGTCTTAG
>CAYWQI010000002.1:6086-7153 GCA_964460535.1 Candidatus Woesearchaeota archaeon | reverse complement strand
TTACTTTCATTTTTTATTCTTGTTGTTTTTAATTTTAACTCGGAGGTTGTCTTAGATGTAAAAAAACTAAGAACAATGCATTTATTAATGAAACTGCTAAAACCATGACAAGAGTTAACATATTTGTACTTAATGCTACACCTAATCCAGAAACTTTCATCATAATTAATAAAAGCATCAAAATCATAGGAGCAGCTATAACAACACTAATATAAATATCCATAAAAGTCTCTGCATACTTATTATATTTTTCTCTTTCAAGTTTATGGTCAAACAACAAACTTTCAGCACGTTTTTCAAAAAAACTTGACAAATCCCCTCCTGAAGTTATGGTTGTTGCAAGACCATTATATAATTCAGAAAGTTTTTCACTAGGACTATTAAATGAAGAAGTTCTTAATGCAGTAATTAAATCAGCTCCATAAATATTAATTTGATTTAAAAGTTTTCTAAATTCTTTATTCAATGCAGGATATTCACCAGTTGTTATCACAATCTCAAAAATCTTGCTTTGATTACTTAATGAAGCTGAAATAGCAGCCATATGCATTGTTGCAAAAGGTAACTCTTGGTTAACTTTAATTTCATTGGATTTTTTTTCCATAGAAGGATAAAAATAAATAAACCCATATGTTGCAGGAGGAATAATAAATAACAAACTAATTACCTTAAACAATCTTTCTAATAAAGGCTCTGAAGCAAAAGAAATAATAGGTAAGGAAACAGAAAGATCAAAAAATAAAAAAAACACTCCTAAAATAAGAGCAACTAAAAAAGATAGAATTGTAGTAAAAAACATCATAGAAATATAAGTTGGAGTAGTAATCTGCAGATGTGATTTAATCAAATCTCTTTTTAAATTTCTAAACTTGCCTTCTTTAATCAGATTTGTTGAAGACTTGTAAAAATTTTTAGAAGCAATTGAAAAATACTTGCTTGGTTTTTTTTGTTCAGGTTTTTTCTTTTTTGTTTTTTTCTGAGATTTTTTAAATCTTTCAAGAGTTTCTTTTTCAATATCTAAAAGTTGTTCTTTACCAGATTTTTTAAATAAATTAAAAAATGGTTTT
>CAYWQI010000002.1:0-5986 GCA_964460535.1 Candidatus Woesearchaeota archaeon | reverse complement strand
TTTTTTTTCTATAAATTTTTTCTTTTCATCAGGTTTTTTATTATTCAAATTCTCTTTCTTTGCATTATTTGTAGAATTTTTTAAATTATTATTTAGAGAAATACCTTTAATTGAATTCTCAAGAGAATTACTTAGAGTATTTAATTGTTGTTTTAAAGAATTCAAATGTTCATCAAACATGTCTTTTTCATCATCAGAAGCTTTATTTTTATCCTCAATAGTTTTAACAAATTCTTGCAAGGTTCTTTTATAACTTTGCAATTTATTTCTTGCTTGAGAAAAATTTTGTTTGAATCCTGAATTTAAAGTCATTCTATTCTCTCCTTTATTTGTTTATTTATATCTAAGAAAGCATTTTTTGCAGAATTGAATTTTTCAGTATTTCCAAGAGAATAATTCTTTTCCATAACTAAAAGAGCCTCATCTAAGGAATCTCCTAATTGCATTAAAAATTCTTTTTCACTATATTCCATATTTTTCTTTTATATTATTTAATTTTTTTTCAATTTAGAAAATACAGGATATTTCCTAAATCAAACACCAAATCTTTTGGAAATATCATCAGGACGTTTGTAATATTCATGTATTATATCCTGAACTTCTTTAAATTTGTTTATTTTTCTTTGTTGCATTTGGTATAAAATACTCACTCTTTTTCTAAATTCTTCATTTAGTTCTTGTATATTAATTCCATATCTCTGAGAAATTTTTTCAAGAATTTTTGAATCATTTTTAAAATAAAATACATTGTCCTGTGGATTCCAGACATAAGGAGTATTAGTTATAGCAGTTCCATCATCATTTACATTTACTACTTCAACAATTTCTCTTAATTTACGTGTTTCATTTTTATTCACAATTGCATGAGTCATAATACAAACACAATCTAAAGTATTCAATAAACTAGGAGATAATTCAATAGGAGGAGTTTCTAGTCTTTTTATAACAGTATCAACAGAATCAGCATGCATTGTACTTATAGAAGAATGTCCTGAAGCCATTCCCTGAAATAATACAAATGCTTCTTTACCTCTAACTTCACCAACAATAACATAATCCGGATTTTGTCTAAAAGAACTTCTTAATAAGGTAAATAAATCAATTTCATCCCCTTTATTATTTCCTGTTGCACCTCTGACAACACTTGGAAGCCAATTTTCCCTAGGAAGATTCAATTCACGAGTATCTTCAATTGAAACAACTCTTGATTCAGGAGGAATAAAAAAAGCAATAGCATTTAATAAAGTAGTTTTACCTGAACTTGTTCCACCTGTAATCAAAATATTCATGTCATGTTCTATTAACAACCACAAATAAGCAAGCATTTCTGGACTTAAAGTTTCAAAATCCAAAAGCTGAGGTGGAGTCCAAGGAGTTTTTGTAAATTTACGAATTGTAAATGTTGGTCCTTTACTTGTTATATCTTGGGTGTATGTTGCATTAACTCTTGAACCATCAGGTAAACTACCATCAAGAATTGGTTGTGCATATGAAATATATTTTCCTGCTCTTTGAGCAAGTCTTTCAACAATTGTTGTTAATTTTTCCATATCCTTTAATTCAAGATTTGTTCTTAAATTTCTATAAACCCTATGAACCACATAAATAGGAGTTGATTTTCCATTGCATTCAATATCTTCAACAAAATAATCTTTTAACAAAGGGTCAATTTCACCAAATCCTATAAAATCCCTACAAAGATAATAATAAATTTTTTTATAGCTTTCATAATCCAAATTCAATCCAAACTCAACAGCGAGAATTCTAAATCTCTGATGTATATACTCTAATAAAGCTTTTTCATTTTTCTCAATAGTCTTATCAAAACTAATCATATCCTCCATTGTTGAAGTTATATTTTCTCTAATCTTTTGTTCTTCTTGATTTAATTCAGGTTCTTCAATATCATAAACAACTTCAAATTCCTTATTATCCCAATAAATATGTGCAAAACAAAAAGGTTCAATTAAACCATATCTTACATCAATCTTTGTCTTATCCTCTGATTTATGAACAGGTGGAACCTTAGGATAAAAATTTATTTCTGGTTGTTTAAATGTTTTAATATTCATTTTTAGTTTATATTGAAATCTACAACAGATAGATTTCCAATCTCTCCTTTATTTAAAATTGAAACTTCATAGGTTCCTGCAGAAGAACTTATAGTTTTTATTTGATTTTTATTAGATATTGTAAAATTAACATCATCTGAATAATCCTTAAATATTCTGATATTATTTAAATCTCCTTTCTTAGTTGTTAAAACATTTATATCTCTTCCTACAGGAATCTCAATTCCATACTCCCCATATTGATATCTTCCTTGTAATGTAAATTCAAGAGTATTCTCAAGACCATTTATTTTTAATTGCCCATCATTAACACTCACTTCTAAAATTCTTTTGTTACCAGAACCTGTTGCAAGTATTTCTTGTATCTTAACATCTATATCTTTCATAACTTGAATAGATTGTTCAATAGTTGTTTGATCCTGAATAGATTCAATCTTTGGTTTTGCAAAACTTAAAACAGTAGCAATTAAAACCAAAGCTATTAAAGTATAAATAACTGTCTCCACCCATATCTGTCCTTTTTTAGAAAATTTTTTATTTATCATTCTTCCTCTTTTAAAAAATAAAGATATATGTATTTAAATATCTTTTTGCAAGGTAAAATTCAATAAAAAACCCAACCGCAGCAAGCTGCAGGGTATTTTTAAGCCTTCTATTGAGCCACCCCGCCAAGTCAAAGCAAACTCCTTGAGTATTTAACTCAATAGAAGCAATAAAAAATTATAAAATTACATACAAACATCAATATCATTCAATGAATTTGATTCTGGACAATTATATCCCTCTACAACAGGTATAACAACTAATCTATCTGGTTTTTCCATATCTAAGTCTGTTAGATTAACATAATAATTTTTAGCAGAGTTTTCTTTAGGAGCAGAAATATCTGTTTCATAAACTTGAGAAGAATTTCCAACATAAGTATAATTTTTTGAATCTGAAAGTTCAATTCTTTTTTCCATTTTTGGTCCTTCAATACCTATTATTAATTTATCTACTTCTATATCTTGAGTTGAAACCAAAAATTTTAATTCTCCTTTATTAGAATCATAACAAGTATATTTTCCATTAAATTTAACTTTATCCAAAATTCCCAAACAAGCTTCACTTTCTCCAATTCTATCTTCAATTAATCCTTGAATAAATACCCACATTATTGCAATTAAAGCAATTGATAAAGCAACCATAATCACAGTTGTTATCACAGCTGAAACTGCTTTTTTATTTTTAAAAAAATTCATTTTATGCTTCTATTTGTCTTCCTGTATTCTCATCACAAGTAAAAGTTTTTTCACCAGCATCTGAATTACCTAAAAGAACAGGAATAAATTTTAATTCATCAAAATCCCCCCTAATAGTTCCTGAAAATACTTTCCCTGTATTTAATCCATATTGGGGCCAGGCATCAAATTCCTCACTTGCCTTTATAGTTTCATAATCTCCTTCTTCAGATATCTTTTGAATTTCAAAATCATAAATAGGAATATTTCCATTATTTGTAATTACTACTTCACTTGTATCAGAAGAATAACTTATTTTAAAATCATCTACACTCAAATCCTGACAAACAAGTTCTATATTTTTATTATCAAATTTTGTTACAGCTTCTTGAGACATTCCTCTAATCCACAAAAAAATAATCAAACCCAATACAATTACCATTGCTATTAAAAGTGTTGTTGCAATTACAGGAGAGACAGCTTTTTTATTTCCTCTTTTCATCTTAAAATAAACAGAATTACTAGATTTTTAAATCTGTCGTTTTTAAGTAATTGATAACACTTGAGGTTCTACTTAATAATTTCCTGTTTCACAGAGGCAATGAATAATAAGAAATTTTAATTAATGTCTTTTGAGGTTCTTTTGGATAATTGTGTCTTTAAATCCATTATTATTAGAAAATGTTTCTATACCTTGCTATATTTAAACTCTGAAAGTCTTTACCCTTCATCTTTTTTCAAGGAAGATATTTAATTTATTTTTAAAGTTAGAATTACAGAACACTATTCCCTAATTCACTCTAGTTAATACGCCATAGTTTGTTATTTTATAATTTAAAAAAATGCAATTACTCTAAAAAATAAGAAATTTAAGAACATTTATCATGAATTGTCTCGCTTGTTCTTGCATGAGAACAACTTACAAAATCCATTGAACTACTTGAACTTTTATCATCAATAACAAAAGGAATTATTTCTACCTTATATAAATCATTACTAATAACAAATTCTGGATAAGATTTTTCAGAAGGTGCTAGAGATTCTCTCTCTTTAAACAAAACAAATCCTTCCTTAGACATTCCTCCATTAGTAAGGTTTCCAGACAAATCAATTGAAGCTATTTCTTGTTCAGAAGAATTTGTTGCTCTAATCAAGTAACCATCAATATTAAAATTTCCATTATTTTCAAGTGTTAAATTCATTCTAGTATCACCACCAACTTCATAACAATTCAATTCAGAAATATAAATAGAAATTCTATCTGGACATTCTGTTTTTTCTTGAGGAACATAAGTTTGCAACCAAGAATAAGTCACAGCTCCTATTGTTATTGCAATTCCAATTAAAATAACATAACCAATCATTATGCTTACTGCTTTTTTATTTTTTAAAATTCTTTTTTTCATCTTAATTATTATTCAGATTCAGCTATATATGTTTGGCCTCCAAGTTCTTGAGAAACAATAAAATAAAAATTTTCACCTTCTTTTAAATTAAATGTTCTTTCAATATCTCCTACTTTTAAAGTAATTTCTTGTTTGTCTTTAGCCTTTCCCCTATTTCTTTTACTAATTCTAGAAGATGCTTCTGTTATCTCAAGTTCTGAAAAAACTCCACTTCCAAAATCAACTGATACACCCCCTTCAGAAATATCAGAATAAGTTGCTACAAAAATTTGTTCTGCATTTCCATAAATAATATAAATCTCTTTTTTTTCTCCTGCATATCTAGTATAATTTGAACTAAATCTTTCCATTAAATTTGATTTTTCTGTTTGATTATCTATTCTAAGAGTTCCATATTCTAAAACATTATCACTTTCAAGTCCAAGTTCATTCTTAACATTATAAACTTCATTAACTGAAGAATGTTTTGCATAATTTGTTACACTTACAAACCCAATAATAATTACAACTATAACTATTGATGCCATTAAATAAAACTGCCCTCTTTTATCTTGACTTAACATAATTTAATGTACAAGAGAGTATTAATAAATGTTATGATATCATCTAATTAAACTTACTCTAAAAAAGATAATTTAAAATTGTTTTTTATTTATATTAAAAATTTGATGATAATTCTTGATAGAAATTTAAAGATTTACAAAATATTTTTATTAACAAAAAACTTTAAGACCTAAACATAAAAATTTATAGAGACATTTCTCAATAATAAAAAAACAAAGACACAGTTATCTAAAAAAATATGAAGAAATCACTTAATCTATTAAATCTAGAAAGAAATTATTAAGTAGAACTTCAGATGTTACCATCTACATAATATCAATAAACTTATAAATCTTCTTAACTTGTTTAAAAAATGGTATTTGGATTTAGAAAAAAAGACAAGGTAGTTGATCTTGGTGAAAAATTTAAAAAACAACAAGAAAAACTTAGAGAAATGCGTGAAAGTGCAAGAGAAACAAATTCCCAATATCCTTATAATTCCTTAAATAATTCAAATTCAACAAGCCCTATGCAATCTTCAGAAAATTCAACTTCTCAAACAAGTTCAAATCCTGTTGCAGATGGTTTGAATTTTTTAGGAAATATAGCTTCTGCAAGTTCAAGCAATTCTAATACAACAAGTTCTAATTATGGTTCAACAACTTCAAATTATTCTTCAAGTGATAATAAAGAATATGTTGATATGGGTTCTACTATTAATGCTGAAGAAAAAAGAAAAAGACTT
>CAYWQI010000001.1:18027-98600 GCA_964460535.1 Candidatus Woesearchaeota archaeon | reverse complement strand
TGTATAATAATTCGAGGTAGCTTTTATTTTTAAAAATTAGGTGGCGAAGTCAGGTGAGAATGCAATGTGGTCGACCGAAGGGAGAAGTTGAGTTGGAGTTTTATTCTATAAATTATCTTCGTAGAAGACTATCTTTTAGGGCACGCACGCTTTTTTGTTTCTTTTTTTTTAAAAAAGAAAATAGAAATAATCTTGGGGGTGGCAGACTCGCTTTTGCTTCTTTTTATAAAAGAAGAAATTTTATTTTTTAGCAATCAAATAAGCAATTTTATTTGTTTGTTCCTCTTCTTCGTCATAGTCTTCATACTCTTCATAATCTAAAATATCCCAATTAAAATATAGGTCTTTTAACTCATTCGGTTTAAAATAATAACCTTCTGAATCTTCTTCCTGAGAAGGGTCTCCTTCTAAAAATACTTCAAAAATATTTAATCCCTCTTCCTTTGTTATATTTTTTATATTTTTTATCAATCCAAGTGTATTTTTTTCTGGGAGAAAATGAAAAATCCCTGTTCCGATAATAATGTCGTAATTTTCCTTAAATTCAAAATTTTCCAGATCTTCAACAAAAGCATTTATTTTTATATCCCTTTTTTCCGCTTCTTTTTTAATATTATTAATTGCGGTTTTAGAAATGTCTATACAAGTGACTTTAAAACCTTTTTCCGCAAGACATAATGAAGTTCCAGCTTCTCCACAACCTAAATCAAGAACTTTCCCTGTTTTCTTGTGTTTTAATATTTCTTCAATTAATTCCTCATCTTTTTCAAATGTAAATTCATAATCTTTTCTAGAAAACACTTTTTCTTCAAAAAACATTTTTTCTTCAGTCATCTTTAATTATCTTCTCCTTGTTTTTAATAAACTTTTTTATTTGATCCTTAATAGTATCTATATCTAACTTCTTATATTCTTTGCTATTATAACCTTCCCTAAAACCTTCAACAAGTTTTGAACCAACTATGCTAGCAAGCGAGTTTTCAAAACAATTCATAGAATCATAAAAAGCTGTTATTGCTAAGTTGTAATCTGTTTTTGCCAATTCCTCAAAAATTTCATTGTCATTAATTTCTTCTCTGGAAAAACAGCTTTCTAAGTCACAGACTCCAAGATTTCCATCTTCGCAAATCAATTCATTCCCATACCAAGAATTACTAATTCCTCTTAAGTATCCTTCATCATGAAATTTTCTGTAAATACTTCCAATATTTCTTGCTAATTCAAAAAACAATTCTGAATAATGTTTTTTAAAAATTTGAAATCCTCTCTTTATAGAATATTGTGGAAAATTAAAAGAGTTATTTTTTAATGAAAAAGAACATTTATTTTCATATATGTCAAAAAATAAATTAAATAAATAAATCATTGTAAGTTCGTCTGCTCTAAAATCAGTATCAATTTTCTGGATTATTGCAATAGCATCCTCTTTTTCAAAAGGAGTTTTTATCTTATATAGTCCAATTATCCTCTGAGGAATTAAAAAACCTTTTTTAATCAATTCATTTTCAATTTTGATTTCTCTTTGCGCATCTATATCACTCATTGCACCCCCAACTTCGTTGTCTGTTTCTTCAAAAAGAGTATTCTTAACAATAAATTCCCTATCGGGAATTTGTTTATCCATAAATCCTTTGTCTCTATAACCATTTCTCTTTATCTTAAAGAATATTTTGTGGAATTCGACTATTGAGGATCCCGCACCACTACTTAACCCTTCAATCTCTCCTTTTGTAGACTTAATCACATAAGGGATTTCTTTGTCTGTATTAAGAAAAACTTTTTCATAAGGAGACTTTCTAAGCTTTACAGGAATTCTTTTTGTAAGAGAAAGACTCGTTGTAGGAGAATTATTCTTTTCATTCCATCCACTGTGTGTTCCTATAGCAAAAGAAGGATATTTAAAATTTATAATCATTTTTAGTCTCCTTTCCTAATTGGAAAAATTTGGTTAGTTGAATCATTTTGATCTAACTTTTTTGCTATTGCTGGCCCTCCTGAACAAGTAGTTTCCAAATTATCGCAAGAACCACATTCAGGAAATACTCCTTTTGAAACATAAGGCTTCTTTACTCTGTTGATTGTATCATAAGCTTCCCTAAATGAATTAAAATCTGTTAAAGATGGGGTTTCACTTGGAGCCATTGGCAAACATCTCCATATTTTTAGATTTGTTGAAATGTCAAAGAAAGGAGGACATTTGTATTGAATATCGTTTTTATCTCCTTGAAATAAATGTCGATCTTTATCTTCTATTGCACAATAAGGAACTGTTAAATCTGCCCATGTTTCAATTCCTCTTTCATTTGCTTCTTTTACAATTTTTGTCGCTAGTTTTCCAATTTCCATTAATCTACTTTGAGACCTATACCCTTCTGTTTGTCCTGTTTGACAAGTTGGTTCCATTATAGCCCACCTTAAATCGAAACCATGTTTCTCGGCAATATCTAAATGTTCTTTATAATCATCGTTTGGACTCGCAAGAATCAATCCCAGACTCACTGAGTGACCTTTAAGCTGTTCAAATGTTTTCATAATTTGATCTCTTTTTTTAGGATTATATCCTTTAGAACCAAGGAAAGTTACTTCAAAATCCCTTGGATAATCAAGACCTTCAAATTTTTCTCTAAAATCAGAATTCCATAACCCATTTGTGCTAAATCCAACAGGAATCCCCAATTCATATATTCTTTTTCCAAATTCTAATGCTTTTGGATGAAGAGAAGGCTCTCCTCCTAAAATATTAACTTGTGCCAGTTTATCCCTTGAAAGCATATCATAAAATCTCTGAAAATTTTCATCAGACATATATTTTGTAGATTTTTGTTCTTTCATATAATCATTAGCAATACACCAGGAACATCCAGCATTACATGTAGAAGTAATTAATAAATTCGTACATAAATCATCTAAAGTATGTTTTAACTCAGTCATTTTCTATATGTTGTTTTTTTATTATAATCTTTTGCTTCAAAAAATTTCTTAGCAAATTCAGCGATAATTTCTGGATCATAGGCTTTACAGCTGAATATATCCAGATAAACATTATTGGTAATGTTTGCAAAATGTCCGGAAATTAAAGAAGTTTCAATAAGTTGAATCATAGAAAAACCTGCGACTTTTTCATCTTCACCAAAATGTACAACCTGTGTTTCTCCGAACGCTTTCATATCAATTAATTTTACTAATTTTTTAACAAATTGTTTTATTTTTTCTACACTTCTAATTGTTTCTGGATTGCAATCATGTAAATCTATTGCTGTAGCCATTCCCCACATATTTGAATTATTAATATCTTTATTCATTTTCTTCTACCTCCTCGATTGGATCTTCTAAGGTTGAAATTCTAGTATCTGTTTTCATTAGATCTTTAATGTATTTTGGTTCTACTAGTGTGGATTGAAAAACCTTAGGATCTAAATATTTTAAATCAGGGATATTTCTATTTTGAAATCTTTTTTCTAAAATATCTTTACTAATATCTTTAAAATTTATATCATTTGAGCATAAGCCAAAAGATAAAGATGTTCCATATATTGGAATAAAAACAGAATGATTCCCTACATATTTGAATACAGATTTTAATGTTGATATAATTCTACTAAATATATCTGGATAATGTATATAAGCTTCTGTGTGTAAGGATAAAATCCCACTTGTATTTAATCTTTTTGAAACTAACTCATAGAATTCTTTTGTATACAAATCTCGAGATTCTCCAGAAGGGTCTGTTAAGTCTAAAATGACAATATCAAAATTTTCTTTAGTGTTTTCTAGAAATTTAATACCATCGTCAAATATAAGATTTACTCTTTTGTCTTCAAAAGAATTTTTGTTTATCTTTGGGAGGTATTTTTTTGAAAATTCAACAACTTCTTTATCTAATTCCACCATTGTGATTTTTTCTATATTTTGATGTTTAGTCGCCTCTTCTAGAGATCCCCCATCCCCTCCTCCGATTATTAAAATTTTTTTTGGGTTTGGGTGTGCAAATAAAGGGAATTGAACCAAAGATTCATGATAAAGAAACTCATCAAATTCGGATGTTTGAAAATATCCATCCAATCTTAGCACTTTCCCATAAAAATCATGTTCAAAAAGCTCTAACTTTTGAAATTTTGTTTTTTTTTCTAATATTTTTTGTTTTGGAATAACAAAAAATCCAAAGCTTGATTGATGGAACTCTTTAATTTCTTTCATTTTATCTTTTCACTACCTCTGATTTAATTTTTGTTGGAGAAAATAATTTCTTTAAATCTTCAAATAATTTTTTCGCCTTTCCCTCATTATTTCCAGAAACATTACAAGTAAAAATATCTAAATTAAGAGAATGATCTTTTTCGGGCCAAGTATGCACAGAAACATGCGATTCAGAGATTAGAAAAATTCCTGTTACTCCTGAATTCTTGAATTTATAAAAACACTTCCCTACAATTCCCAATCCTGATTTTTTTATTAATAAATTAATTTCTTTTTCTAGCAAATTTTCATCTAAAAGAATCTTCTCATTTTTGCAACCATATAAATTTGCCAATATATGAATTCCTTCCATGTAAATAATAAACAATTTGTTCTTTATAAAATATATGTTAGAAACATTTATATATCTGTAACTTATTTTATTATTATGGTTACAAATATCAAAACCTTGGACAAATATGATAAGATACTCCTGAATGCCTTAATGATGAATTCCAGAAGTTCATTAAAAAATTTATCAAATAAAATAAACAGATCTAAATCATTTACTCAATATCGATTAAAAAATTTAAATGATAAGATTATTGAGAAAGCATATCCCTTGATTAATGTAACAAAATTAGGGTTCATTCCTTTTGATTTATATCTTAAAACAAGTATGAGCAAATCAGAAGAATTAAAATGTATTGAAATTCTCAAAAAAGAAAGAAAGATTTTCTATATAGAGAGATTGGTGGGAACTTTTTCAATAAGAATCTCATTTTTTGAAAAAAATATCTCCTCATCATCAAATTTTATAAAAGAAATTTTAAAAGATTTTATTGAAAAAATAGAAGATATTAAAATAAATATTATCTCAAGTTTAATTAAAACAAATAATGGAATTTTAAATGATTCTCTTGGAAAATCTTCAAAGTTGTTTGAAATTAATGAAAACCTCCTTTTAGACAAAAAAGCATTAAAAATTCTTCAGATAATAAATAAAAACCCTAGATTTTCAGTTTTAGAAATATCTGAAAAAACTAAACTTTCAAGAGAATTCGTAAAGAAAACTATCAGGGAAATGGAAAAGAAGAAAATTATTATTGGATATACAGTTGATATCGATGTTGAAAAAATAGGTTTTACTTCAAAATTACTAATTCTAAAACTTAAAATTTGTGATAAAGAAAAATATAGTGGGCTTATTAATTTTCTTTGTTCTTGTCTTGCTGTTAATACAATTACTTCCTATTATCCAGATCAGTTGATCTCGTTAGAATTAATTATAAGGGATAATCATGAATTTAGAAATTTTCAAATAGACTTATTAAATAAATTTTCTAATCTAATACAAAAAATAGAAAATTTGGATTATTTTGATGAACAAAAATATAATTACATGGACGATTTCTTAGAAAAAATTATTCCTGAACAAAATCTCTGATTTTGTGAAGCTATCTGTTTTCTTGAAAAGAAAACCTGCGAGTCTGCCGTTGGGGGAGATTATTTCTAAATAAAATTTCAAAATCTCTGATTTTGACTATCTGTCCTAAAAGGACTAAGCGCGTGCCCGTCTTTAAAACTCAAACTCAATTAGACATAACATCGCGATTTAAAGAAGTTAAAATTTTGAGGCAACCCACAAAATTTTAATTTGGGTGATTTTCTGCAAGAAAATCCCTTTAAATCGCTGTTATATGGGGAGCCTGCAAGGCGACCGACCGAAGGGACAGTTTGAGATTTGGGCGTTCTAAGAAGTTGGCGTTGTATCTTGATAGTAGTAAATAACAGAAAGATTTAAATACTTGTTATTGCACTTAAATTTAAGGTAATTAAAATGTCACAAAAAATCGCAGATATGTATATGGAATCTCTTGCAAGAGAGCAAGCATCTAGAACCGCATTGAGCACAGCAGTTGCTACAATAGAAGGTGCGACAGGCGGTAAATATGATTTAGGTGCAATGACTGCTGAAGAAACAGCAAGAAGAGTTTTGGTTGATAGAGATAGCGGATTGAGCCCATCAGAAAGAGCAGAATGGGGCGATAGAGTAAGAAACGCATACAAAACTCAAGCTTATCTTTCGGTTGATATAAAATAATTTTTAGCCAACTTCTTGTTGATTATTCTTCAAATTTTTAATTTGACTAGCTTTTAGCCCAAATCTCAAATTGCATATAACATCAGGGATAAGGAAAGTTCTTCTGACCTCGAAACTGGAGCGGAATCCCACAGGGACAAGACCTCATAGGCTCGAGCTGGAAGAAGAATTTGGGTGGAGAAGTCAGCAGGACTTCGGAACTCTTTATCCCCTGTTCAACTCTCCCGAATACTTGCAGGGATTGATTTTTAATGCAATGTTCCGAAGGAAAAAATCAAAGTCGTGAGCCATATTAATTTAAAGAGGACACTTTAGGACGGTGGGTTCCGTCTGTAAAATCCATCAAATAAGAGAGATTGTCTTTCAAAAAAAGAAAGTTGTAGGGCGGGAAAAATTTTGTTTTGTATTTATGATTTTCAATAAATCTGGAATCTGTTTTATCACAAAATCCGGTCTTGAAAAATCTTTTTTATTTTTCTTTATATTCTTACTTCCAATCAAAACAGTGTCTATTCCTACAGAATTTGCTCCCTCGATATCGTTTATTTTATTATCGCCTATCATTATAACATCTTGAGGAAGCATATTTATTTTATTTAAAGCTAAAAGGAACATAATTGAATGGGGTTTTTCAGATCCAGCTTCCTCTGAAGTTACCAAATAATCGATATACTTTGTAATTCCAAGCTTATGTATCTTTCGTAGTTGTATGTGGGTTGTTAAATCTGAAACAATTAATATTTTTAATCCTTGTTTTTTTAATTCTTTTAGAGTTGATAAAACACCCTTTCTCAATTTAATATTTTTTATTGTAGTTCCCCAATAAATTTCATAAAGTCTTAAAATAATTGATGGCTCTACTGTGCCTTGAAGTTTTTCAATTAATCTTTGGAAATATAGAACCCTATTGTGGGCAGAAGCAGTCCCCGCTAGCTCTTGATGAATTTCTTTTCTGGAAAAATTATATAGTTCAATAAATTTTTTATAAGAGATTTTTAACTTTTTCTCGAGGTACTCATAAACTGCCTTAATGGATTTTTTGTGTACTGGTTCATATTCATACAAAGTGTTATCCAAATCAAATAATATCGCCTTTTTTTCAGTCATAGAATTATAAACATAACTTTTATTAATAAAGCTTTCTAATTAAGATTATGATTAAACTAATTATCTTTGATTTATGGCAAACATTGGCATATCGCAGAGGCGATAATGGACCTCGTTCAATTAGAACAATGCTCAATAAATTCAATCTAGGGATATCTATTGAAAAAGCTATTAAAATTTTTGAAGACTCTGTTCAAACAAAAAAATGGAAGTCAAAATTTAAAGCATATCAAAATCTCTGTGAAAACCTAAAGATAAACGCTGAAGAACAAAATGTTCGGGAATTGATGAACATTCGAGATAGTGCAGAAGAAAAACTTAGACTGTATTCATTTACAATTCCTCTACTAAAAAAACTTAGAAAGCAAGGGTATAAAATTGGGTTGATTTCCAACAGCAGTGAATTTGCAATAAAAAAAGTCAAGGAAAAGACAGATTTATTAAAATATGTTGATTATCCTTTATTCTCTTATAATGTTGGTGTCATTAAGCCATCTCAAGAGTTTTTTAAAACAATGTTGAAGACTTCAAAATTAAAGGCTAATGAGTGTGTTATGATTGGAGATAAAGTTTTAGATGATGTTATTCCTCCTAAAAAATTGGGCATGTATTCAATTCACTTTAAAGGATATGCGGACTTAAAGAATCATCTTTTAAAGCTTGGCATAGATTTAAAATAAAATTTTCCGTCTTTGAGGGGGGAACAACATTCTCAAGAAAAAAGACAATCTCTCCAAATAGGGGCGGGTGGTCGGGGGGTTTAAAGTGTCCTCTTTACTAACTTTTTACATTTTAGTTTTGGCTCACGATTGAGTTGAACATCTATTACCCCAAATATTTGATAAAAAGATTTAAATATTATTGTTTCCCCTAATTATTATGGAAGATGCAGAGATATCTGAAAAAATTAATACCTTAAACCAGGAACTTAACCTGAGAAAATATTCTTCTAAGACAAAAAAGAAATATCTTTACTATGTTACATTATATCTCAAAAGCAAGGAAAATCCAAAAGAATTTTTATTAAAATATTCTAAAAAGAGTAGAAACACACTAAGGAGTGTTTATTTTGCATTGCAGTTTTATTATAATTTTGTCTTAAAATCAAATTTTAGAGAAAAAATGCCTCTTGCAAAAAGGAAAATTTTACTTCCAAATGTTTTAAACAAATTTGAGGTCTTAAAAATGATTCAAAAAACAGATAATTTACAACATCGCCTTATTTTAAGATTTCTTTACTACGGAGGATTGAGATTAGGAGAGGTTAGAAATCTAAACTGGGAGGATTTGGATTTTGAAAGAAAAACTATTCAATTAAAAATTGCAAAGGGAGAACACCAAAGAATTGTTTTTCTGCATGATTCCTTGATTGAAGAATTAAATAATTTTAAGGTTAGTCGCGAAGGTAAAATTTTTGAATCCAACAGAGGTAAAAAATACTCTGAGCAAACAATTCAAGCTATTGTTAAACAAGCAGCACAAAGAGCAGGTATTAAAAAAAGAGTAACTCCTCACACACTAAGACATAGTTTTGCTACTCATCTACTTGAAGCAGGATGTGATTTAAGGAATATTCAACAACTTTTAGGACATGCAAATCTTCAAACAACTCAAATTTATACTCATGTTGCAAACAAAAATATTAAAAACCTTTCTCGTTTGCTCGATTAAATACTCTTGAAATAAAATGCCTCAAAAACCTAAAAAAACAAAAGAAGAATCTCAAGCTGAAAACTTTTTTCCAGTTGATGAAGAAGATTTAGAAAGAGCTACTGAAAAGCCTATTAAAAATGAGACAATTGACGAGATTGAATTAAAAACAAGTGTTGAAAAAAAATACTCTCAGATAAATCCTAAAGAATATACTGAAGGAAGTGTTGAAAAACCCTATCATCGTCCTGAAAAAAATGAAATTGAAAAAGTAGAAAAACTAGGTGAAACAGGAAAAATAATTAAGAAAAAAGGTAAAAGTAAAGGGAAGAAAAAAACAAAAAAGAAATACTCAAAATCAAGGAAAAAGTCTAATAGTCTTGTTAAACAGATTATTCAATATGAACCTAAAAAAATAAATCTAAAACCTGAAGGAAAAGGTTATGAATTAATTATAACAGAAAAACCTCAGGCTGCTGGAAAAATTGCTTATGCTTTATCTGAAAAAGTAAAACAAAAATCTCCAACAAAAGGAATTTATTATTATGAACTTTCTAAAGAAGGAAAAGACATTATTGTTGCTTGTGCTGTTGGACATCTTTTAACTTTAAAACAAATTACAACTGGAGGAGGAATTCCTGTTTTTGATGTTAAATGGGTTCCTAATTTTATTGCAAATAAGAAAAGTGATTATACTAGAAAATATTATAATAATATTTCAAAACTTGTAAAAGGTGCAAGTTCAGTAACTATAGCAACTGATTTTGATGTTGAAGGAGAAGTTATTGGATTGAATGTTTTGAGATATATCTGTGGTCAAGAAGATGCTTCAAGAATGAAGTTCTCAACACTAACAAAAAGTGATTTAGAAGAATCTTACAAAAACAAACTTAATAGCATAGAATGGGGACAAGCAATTGCAGGAGAAACAAGACATTATCTTGATTGGTTTTATGGTATAAATCTTTCTAAAGCTTTGATGAATGCTATTAAAACAACAGGTAGGTTTAAATTAATGTCAATTGGTAGAGTTCAAGGACCTGCACTAAATCTTATTGTTAAAAGAGAAAGACAGATAAATAATTTTAAACCAAAACCTTTTTGGCAGATTTTTTCAAAAGTTTCAGGACAAACACCAGAATATCAGGAAACTGAATTAGAATTGCAACATCCTAAAGATATTTTTGAAGAAGATAAATTAGAGATTTTTAAAGAACTTCAAGGAAAATTTGGAAATTCTGAAACAAAAAAATCTCAACAAAAAATTCCTCCAGGAGTTCCTTTTAATCTAACAACTCTACAAACAGAAGCATATAAATTTCATGGAATAACACCAAGTAAAACTCTGCAAGCTGCCCAGAGTTTATATCTCGCAGGTTTGATTTCATATCCAAGAACTTCAAGTCAAAAACTTCCAGAAAGTATTGGTTATGATAAAATTCTTAAAAAACTTGCTAGATATTATAATGTAGAAAAATTAATTATCAAGAAAAAACCTGTTGAAGGTAAAAAAACAGACCCAGCTCATCCTTCAATATATCCTACTGGAGAAGTTGAATCCTCTGGAAGAGTTTTGTCTGGAGATGAAGAAAAAATTTACAATCTTATTGTTAAAAGATTTTTAAGTTTGTTTTGTGAATCTGCAGTTGTTGATAGAAAAAAAATAAAAGTTATTCCTGAACAAGAAAAATACAAAAAAATGTATTTTTCTGGAAATGGTTCTGAAGTAACTAAAAAAGCATGGATGGAAATTTATCCAAGTAAATTAAAAGAAAATTCAATTGAAGATTTAAATGGAAAAGTTAAATTTGAAAAAATTTTCTTTGAGAAAAAGGAAACACAACCTCCAAAAAGATATTCTCCTGCAAGTATTTTAAGTGAACTAGAAAAAAGAAATCTTGGAACTAAAGCAACACGTTCAAATATTCTTGAAACTCTGTATAATCGAGGTTATATTAAAGACAAAAGTATTGAAGCTACTCCTTTAGGGATGTCTTTAATTGCAACACTTGAAAAATATTCTCCAATTATAATTGATGAAAAATTAACAAGACATTTTGAAGAAGAAACAGAATCTATTCGTGAACTTAAGAAACAAGAAGAATTGAAACCCAAACAAGAGAAGGTTTTAGAAGAAGCAAAAACCAACATAAGAAAAATAGCAAAACATTTTATAGAACATCAAAATAAAATTGGTCAAGAACTTTTAAATGCAAATATAGAGAATATTGAACAACAAAAAAGAGAAAATACTCTAAGAAAATGTCCTAAATGTGAAAAAGGAAATTTGATTATTAATTATTCTAGAAGATTTAAAAGATATTTTGTTGCCTGTGATGCATATCCTGATTGTAAAAATACATACTCTCTTCCTCCAAATGGTTTGATGAAACCTGCTGGAAAAACCTGTGAAAGTTGTGGGTGGCCAATGATTTCAGCCTTGAAAAAAGGAAAGCGTCCTTGGATATTTTGTTTTAATCCGGATTGTCCTACAAATGAAGAACTTAAGAAAAAAAGAGAGGAATATAAAAAGAAACTTCAAGCTGAAGCAGGATTTTCTGGAATTAGTAAAAGTGAAAAAAAAGAAGAATGATTAATAAAAGAGTTATTTTATTTTCCAAACTGTTGTATCAAGAATTCTTTGTCCTGCTTTTCTGTTAATTTTTATTTTATGATTATAAATTTTAATTATCTCTCCTGTTTTTGGAACTCTTCCTATTTTGTGAAGTACGTATCCTCCAAAAGTATCATAATCGTCAGTGTTTTTTATTCTTGTTTTTAATTTTTCATTTACTTCATGTATATTTACTTTTCCAGATATTTTCCATTTTTTATAATTAATTTTCTCTATTCCTGGTTTATCAATATCTACTTCGTCTTGAATATCACCTACAATCTGCTCTAAGATATCTTCTAAGGTAATCAGCCCTGAAACAATTCCATGTTCATCAACAACTATTGCCATGTGTTGGTTTTTTAATTGAAAATCTTTTAACAAACTGTCTATCATCCTTGTTTCAGGTACAAATAAAACTGGTTTTACGAAATTTTTCAATTTTCTGTTTACTCTTTTGTCAACTATTTTTTTTAAGATTTCTTTTATGTACAAAACTCCGATTATATTATCCTTATTTTTAAAATAAACTGGAATCCTTGAATAGGGTTTTTTAATAAAATCTTTAATATGGTCTTGCAATTTATCTTCTGAATTTAATAAAAAAATATCTGGTTTTGGAGTCATTATTTCTTTAACAGCAACATCATCAAATTGAAAAATTTTAGATATCATTTCTCTTTCTTGTTTTTTGATTTCTCCAGCCTTATGACCTGCTTTTACATAACTTTTTATTTCTTCCTCAGTTACTATGGGACCCTTAGAATATTTATTTGATTTCCTTAAAAACAAATCATAAAACTTAATTATTGGAAAAAAGACAATCAATAGAAAATAAATTGGTTTTGCAGCGATAATAGAAAATCTCACATTATGATTTAATGCAAAATTTTTTGGAATTATTTCTCCAAATGTTAAAATTAAAAAAGTCATAACTCCAATAGCAATTCCTATTCCACTATTTTGAAAAAAATCAAGAGAGATTTTTGTGGCTAATGCAGATGAACCCACATTTACTAAATTATTTCCAATTAAAAGAGTTATTAATAATGAATGAGGTTTTTCTTTTAGTTTTTTTACTGTTTCAATGCCCTTTTTCTTTTTTTCAGCAAGATGCTCTACTCTCAGTTTGCTTAATGAAAAAAATGCTGTTTCTGAACCTGAAAAAAATCCTGAGAGCACTATGAGTATTATTAAAATAAATATGTCAGCTTCTAAAGTCATTCAATTTTTTACCAAAATTAAACACAATTGAAGGTTTTTATATATTACTATTAAATATCTTAAAAATTTCTTTTGGGCTTTTACAGTATTAGGTAACTTCTGTTTCTTGCTTGAATAAATTTAAACCAGAGAATTAAGCACATAAATATTTATAAAGAAAAACCTGTTTTTTAATTTATGGATCAAGTTGAATTTTTTAATACACCAGAATATGAATTAGGAAAAATGTCTACACATGCTTTATTAACAAGATTTGATAAGCCTATTTTTCTTGATTTATATATTCCAAGTGAATATGAAACAAGAACACTAATGAAAATCTTATCAGATAAATTAAATGGAAGTAAAATAACTCCTGACAAAGTTAAATGTACAACTTATGATTCTGCTAAACCTCTGAAATTAGAAAAAATAAAGGGAAAATTCTCTGAAAGAATAGGAAAAGGTATTGAATCTGCATTTAAACATAGAGGTATTAATAACATAGAAGTTCCTTATAGAGATGAACATTTTGTTGTTGCTGAACTTGTTACTCAAGATTGTTTTGCTTTTGGAAGAGAATCTCATCCGGGTTATGGAACATTATTAAGATATAGGGACAATGAAAGAGAAAATTGGATTAAAAAAACAAGAGATTATTTTAATGATAAAGAAAATCAGGAATTTGATAAAATATGGAGCATAATTGAACCTTTTGTTGGTGAAACAAATAAAGATGCTATTGTTAATTATTAAAACTTCCTTGTTTTATGAGATATTCAAAACCACTCTCCAAGTTTTTTCTGGGTTTTGATTGTATTTAATAAAACACTTTTCTTTATAATTTTTTCAGGATTATATCCATATTTTATCATTGAAATTTTTTTGCATGCTTCTATAATTTCTTTTCTTGAATCAAATTGCATGGGTTTGTTTTTTCTTGCTGGATTATGCAATGCTTTTCTTACGCTTTCTCTCACAACCCAGACTCCAAGAGAAGCCCAATAACTTGGAGTTTCAATTCTTATTACTAAAACACTTGCTTGTCTTTTATTTTTATTTAGATATTCTAAAATTGGAAGTCGTGATGCATAATAACCTCCTGCTGTTTCTTCTGCATAGGTTTTTCTACCTTCATAAAATTCATAATTTGTTGATGCTTTTAATTCTTTACTTGGATTCCATGAACTTCCAGGAAGATATAATTCAAAAAGTTCATAAGACCAGACATCTGGAAAAAGCATTATTAAATAACAATTTCCTAAAAACTCTCCAAAGAAAAACTCATGGTTTTCAATACATTTATAATTCTTAATTTGCTCAATTAAGTTTTTTCCTAAAGTATCATCTGTTGCTGTAATAGACCAACGTGTGGGAACAAATTTTTTATTTTTCTTTAAACCTAAAACTCCTACTGAAAGGATTTTGTTTAATTTATATTCATCAATATTCTTTTCATACAACTGTTTTAAAGCTTCAGAAGATTTTATATTGTCATCTATTACTTTCTCTATTTGTCTTTCAATTTTTACATTTCCAATTATCTTAGCTTGCTTTAAACTTCCTTTAAAACCTGTGGGTTTTAGAATTCTGTCTTTTTTGTATTCTGAATTAAGTTTATTCTTTAAATCAATCTCTAAATCAACTGGCTTGTTTCCTAGAGCTATTTGTTTTGCTATTTCAATAAATCTATTGTTTTTACTAGAGAGATTTGAAGCTCTTGCATCTTTAACAACTCCTCTAAATCTTGAATTTAAAAGACCTTTTCTTAATTTAACTACTTCATTTATTTCAAAGTTTTTATTTGCCCAGTATTTTTCACTATCATAAAGCCAGGCATTTTTATCTCTTTCTAAAGGAGAGAGAATTCCAATATTAACATTTGGATATTTTAATTTGCTTCCAATAAAAACACTTGGAGGACTTGTTGAGTCAAGATGAGATAAATTTTCTAAATTTTTTGGAGTGAACTTTGTTTGCACTAGTTTTTTTATAGTTTCAAATTTAATGTTTTCTGAATTATCTTGCATAAAAAAACAAAGTAAAGCAAGTTTATAATAATATATTATCACGTTTAAGAAGTTATGAATTATATATTTAAGCACAATAATCTTTAAGAAGTTTGAATTATTTGATTGTATATGAAAGAATTAAGACGTATTTATAATAGAAATGATTTAGAAAGATTATTAAATATTGGAAAGATTGCAGAAGAATCTGCAAATGAAATATTAAATGATTCTTATACTGAGTTTAATAAACAGAGTTTGCCTTTTGATGAAGAAATTACTGATAGAAAACAAAAAGGAGATGAGTTTTTGTATGTTGTAAATCAAAGAATTGTTTCAATGTGTCTTGGAAAAGAATATATTTATAAGAGTTTTGGAGGAAATGATATAACTCCTATAAGAATTGAATTTTATGATAATGAGAGGGATAGTTGGAGATATTCTGATAAACTTTATTTTGCATTTCAAGATTTTATTAAAGATTTTGGAAAAAATTTAAAACAAAGATGGAAAGAGGATGTGCGAATTGAAAAAGAAAAGAAAAGATTTATTGAAGAATTTCCTTAAAAGAACAAAAAAGTTAATTGAAAATTCTAACTCATATCAACCCTTTTTTAAATAATCCCTTGTCTTTTATTACAAATCCTATTTCTTTTTCAGGTAATGAACGATGTTTAAGAAGCCTGGCTTTCTTTTTTCCAAGAATTCCATTTTCAAGTTGAATTATACATTTGCTCCAGTATTTAAATAAATCTCCTCCTACAATATTAAATTTTTGCATTTCAACTTGATTATCCTTATTATTATTTGCACTTTCATCTCTTTTAACAAAATCCTTGTAAACCTGATTTGTTATTAAAATAGGTATTTTTTGTTTTCTTGATATTTCTGCGAGAGTTCTCATTTGTTTTGCAACTTCCCTGTTTACTTCTCTAATTTTTTCATCATCTTTTGTTTTAATAGCATCTCCAAGTTCTAATCTATAAAGCATTGCCATTCCATCAATAACAATTAAACCAATATGTCCTGTTTTTATTTTAGATTGAAGTTTTTCAAAAGTTTGTTTTTGTTCAGAAAAACTTGTTGGTTGTAAAACCAAAATATTAGAAAGAATCCTATCTAATTTATCTTCTCCTACAATTTGTTTTACTCTTTCAACAGAAAATCCTCCTTCAGTATCTATAAATAAAACTTTGTTGTTTTTTCTTGCTTGACTACATGCTGCTAGAATAGAAAAATTTGTCTTACCGCTTCCAGGAGGTCCTGCTATCATGGAAATAACATCTGTTTCATATCCTCCACAAAGCCAGGTATTAAAATCATAACTTCCTGTTGAAATTTTTTTTGAGTTTCTTGAAAGTACCATAAAATAATCTTGGATTGAGACTTAATAAGGATTATTGTTATATAAAAATTATAAAAGATTATCTAGATTTATTTTATACAAAATTATTTCATTGAAGCAAAATCTTTTTCAATTTTATCTAAATCCTTAACAACAGACTTAATTGCATCTTGAAGTGCTTTTTTTGCTGTTCCAGAAGAGGTTTCTATTTTTAATATTGGATTTTTTGTTATGTGTTCTCTTTTCCATGCTGCAAAATCAACATTCTTGTCTTGATTAAGATATGTTCTTAAAACTTCTGCTAGAGTTATTTCTTCTAATTCTACTTCAATAGAATTTTTATCTGAATTTAATATTTTAATTTCCATAAGAGAATATCAAAAGATTTATTTATAAAGGTTTTTGTTTTGATTTTGGATTAAAATATTTGTTTTAATGAGAGTTATTAAAAAAAGATTTGTGTTTTTTAGGAAAATTTTGGCTTTTCTGGGGTTTCATGTTTGTTTTATTGTTTTTTGTTTTAGGTGTTTTATGGGATTTTTTTGAATTTTTGTTGAAAAAATTAATTATTCCTTCAACTGGAATTTCTAACATTCCTGTTCTTTTTCCATGATATTTTCTCATGACATAATTAATTTGTTCTTTATTCCATCCTGCTTTTTTCAGATGTTCAATAATCTCTTTATTCTTTTTTCCTTTTTCTTTTGAAACAGAGACATAATTAATAAGATTATACATGTTGTTTCTTCCTTTGAATAAATAGTCTTCATATTTTCTTTTATACCATTCTTGAAGAAAAATATAAATTCCAATTGCAATTAAAAGAAGAATTAATAAAATTAACCAAAACAAGACCCAATTAAAATTATCTTCAACCTGAGAAGGATTAATATCCCTAGAAATTTCAAGATTCTCTAAGGAAGGTGAAATAAAGACTGGAGATTGTTTTGGATCAATCAAGTCTTGAGTTGTTGAAAAATAGATTGTTTTTGAATTTTCTTCAGGAGAAATTTCAATATATTTTTCTCCTGTTTCTGAAACAGAAGATTGTTCAGGAGTATTTATTGAATTATCTGAAAAAACAACATAAAGAGTATCAGAAGAATCTAATCTTGAAATATCAAGTTCATAGATTGTAATTAAATTTCCAAGATAATCCTTCTCTTTATAAGAAAATACCTTAAAAGAGATTTTTGAATTGATTCCTGAAATTCCAAAACTCTCTACTGCTTTTTTAATCTTATCACTTGAATATTCTTCTAATTGAGAATTTGAAATTTTTTCTAAAACTTCTATATCTACATTATTTTTATCTGTAACAAAAGTTATTTGGTCTTTTACATATGTTGTAACAAATGTTTCTGGAACATATAATCCTAAAAAATCATTCATTATATCAACATAATCTTGTTCAAAACTTGCTTTAATAAAATCCTCTTGAAGAGAAGAGAGTTTGTTTTCATTTCCTGTAATATTTAAAATTCTCTGAAGTTCAGATTTGTAAAAACCTGAATACTCATTTATCTTGTTTTTTAGATTTTCTAAATTATTTTGAGTTTGATTTAATTCTTGTTCTAAAATTTCACTTGCTGAACCAACCTGGATTTCAAAATTTTTTGAATTTTTTATTCCATCTTCATCAGTTATTGTTAAAATTAAAGTATATTTTCCTGTTTCATTATATGTGTGTGTTACTTTATTTGAATTTGTTGTTTTATTGTTTCCATCTCCAAATTCCCAATAATACTTAGAAATTGATTTATTATTACTTTCTATATTTGCTTCAAAATTTGTAGGATAGGAATTGAAAGTTTTTTGTGGAAGAAGATAATTAATTTCAACCTTACCTACAATTGTTAAATTTTCTGTAAATAAGTTTGCTTCATTGTAATCTAAAATAAATTCATAAGCTCCTGAAGCTGGAGAACCTGGAAGAGTAAAATTTCCATTATCAAGGTTTATTTTAATGAATCCTGAATTTACTTTTGAGGATGTTTTGTTTAAATCATATAATGTGCTTGTTTCTGAAGGTTCAGGAGAATCATAATTTACAACAAGGTCTGTTATTGTTAATTCTTGATTTGTATTTGATTTTATTTTTAATGGAACAAAACATTCTGAATTTGAACAATTTAGAGAATATCTATTTATTAGATAATTATAAACTTCAGAAGAAAGACTTTCATAACTTCCTTGTTCATCTGTTATATTTATAGAAAGAGGTTGTGCATAACCCATTTCTTTTGCAACAAAATCATAGGCTCTTGTTTTGTCATTAATGTTTCCATAATATCCACAATCTTGTTCTGAATCTGAATTTGCTCTTAATCTTAATTCTTCATCTCCAGAATAATCAACACAAACATAATAATCTTTTTCTTCTTTAATCGAATAATTAACCTCGCAAAAATATTCTTCTCCAGAATCTGTTATTTCAGAAGCTTGAATTTCACAAAAAACTTCACTTTCTCCTTCATTAAATAAAGGGTTTCCTTGATTATCTTTTAGATATAAATTAATAGTTCCATCTGCTGAATTTGTATTTTTTAACCATGCTCCTAGTTTTAAACCTGGAGAAGAAGAAATTGTTACTTTATCACAATAAATTTCAGAATCCTCTTTAAGAATTTTTTCTTCAATTCCTTGAGAAGAATCAAAACATCTTGGAGAAGTAGAACAAACATTATCTGAAGCAAGATTATTAGTTAAAATTGTTTGTTCTTGATTTAAAAAATCAATTTCAAATTGACTTTTACAAGATTCTGAAGCATCACTTTCTATAGTGAATTCAATATTATTTACAGCCTGAACATCCCCACTTAATTTAAAACCAATTATTTTTTCTTGTCCTGAACTTAAGGAAAAAGTTTTTGTTTGTTCTGGATTTGAAGAAGAGTATGTCTTTCCACAATTTGGAATTGTGCAATATTGATCAAGATTATTTAAAGAGAGTAATTTTCCTAATGAAATTTCATTTCCATTATTATCCTCAAAAATGTTTTCTGAAGATTCATTATTAAAACTTAAATTTACCCATCCTTTTACATTTCCTTCCTGAATATATTTTGTTGCATTTAAGGAATAAACCTTGCTTCCTTTTTCAAAATCTGCACTTACTAAAAAAAGTGATACTAAAACAACTAATAATGTCAAAACTAATGCCTCTTTTTTCATGATTTATTCAAGAAAAAAGGATTTATAAATCTAATTACTTTTATTTTGAAGTTATTGGATTCCTTGGATTTAGAATATATCATTGTCACTTACTCTGTCTCAACTCTGGGAGCAAGTATAAAAAATATTTCTAAATTTGGAGTTTTAAATTCTATTCTTAATGGATGTTCGTTTGCAAACTTTAATATTGTTTTTTCACAAAGTTTTGCTCCTTTCATAAATTTTTGTAGATATTCTAAACTATATCTTGATTTACAATTTTCTGCTTGTATTGTTACTTCATCTCCTGAAAATTCTGACCTTGTGGTGTTTAATTCTTTTGCTTCAATTATAAATTTATTATCTTCAACAATAAAACTACAAGCATCTGATACAACTGCACAATCCTCTATACTATCAATCAAATCCTGTGAAAAAATCTCTATATTTGCTGTGTATTCAAGATTTGGAGGAGATTTGTCTTCAACATCTACATCTAAAAGAGCAAGTGTAAAATTTCTCTGAATTTTGTCTTGGATTTTTATTAATAAAGAATTTTCATCTTTTTCAATTATCAACTGGCTCTTAGAAGAACAACGTTTTAAGATTCTTTTGAGATTATCAAGATTAACTCCTAAAGGTTCTGAAGATTCTCCTTCAGAAATTTCAAATTCAGAAAAACTAGACTTAGGTATTTTAAAATTCACCATAGCAACATTTGCAGGATCCATTGCAGTTATTCCAAGCCCTGCTTCAGAAACATTAATCTTGACTTCAGTTACTAATTCTGAAATTAAATCAATTGCTTTTGATAGTTCTCCAGGATTTGAAAATTTGAGTTTCATATTATTACATGAATATTCCTGGTTATAAATATTTTGGTGTTCAATAATGTACTTTCTAGGAGTTTAACACAACAAACCCTTTAAAGTCTGATTTCATTAAAAGTATATGGAAGAAAAGAATAAACAAGAAGGTTGCATTAAAAGCCATAAAGAGAAAAGAATTAGAAAAATAACACAAATGTATTATTCAAGAAAGGATATACAAAAAGCAATTTTTGATTTTTCTCAAAATAGAGAAATAAGTCCTCAATACTTCCAAGGGTTTGGAAAAAGGCCTGATATGTTTAATTTTCCTGGAGATATTTTTGAACTTGTTAAAAAAGGTGCTACAAGTTTTCATTGTTCTGAAGAATTGTGGGAAGATCCTTTAAAAATACAAACAGGACAAACTGAAGAACAAGCAAATAGCATAAGAGTTGGTTGGGATTTACTTATTGATATTGATTGTAAATGGTTTGATTATTCAAGACTTGCAGCAAAGTCAATTATAAATGTATTAAAAAGATATAAAATCAAAAATATTGGAATTAAATTTTCTGGAAGCAAGGGATTTCATATTCTAATTCCATGGAAAGCATTTCCTAAATTTGTTGGAAAACAAGAAACTAAGAATTTGTTTCCTGAAATTCCTAGGATAATAGTTTCTTTTATAAGAACAGAGGCTGAAAAAGAAATTAAAAAACTATTACCTTCTGATTTTTATGAACAATTTAAAAATACTAATATAAAAAGAGGAATCAAATGCAATGCTTGTAGTGAAATTGCAAGCGAGTATATTGAAATTGAATTATTTTGTAATAGATGCAAGATTGGAGAACAAAGAAAATTTTCAAAAGATAATTTAGCTTCAGAATTTAAATGCCCTTCATGCAATAAAAGAACAGAAGTTATTTCAAAAAAAGAATTTTACAAGTGTGAAAAATGTAAAAAGGATTCTAACAAAAATCCTGAAAATTTTTCAAAATATGAAGAAATTGACTTGTTTGAACTTATGGGATTAGACCTTGTTTTAGTATCTTCAAGACACTTGTTTAGAATGCCTTATAGTTTACATGAAAAAACTGCTCTCGCAAGTGTTGTTCTTAATGAAAAAGAGATTGATACATTTGAATTAAAAGATGCTAATCCAATTAAAGTTTCTCCAAGAAATTTCATGCCTAATTCTGAAGATGAAGAAGCAAAAGAACTTGTTCTTGAAGCACTTGACTGGAGTAAGGAAAATTCTTTTAGTGGTGAAGAAGAAAAAATAAGTGGAAAATATGCAAACTTCAAACCAATAAAATTAGAGAGTATTGATGAGAAAAAATTTCCTGAATCAATTAAAAAAATACTTCAGGGAATGAGAGATGGAAGAAAAAGAGGATTGTTTGTTTTAATTAATTTTTTTAGAGGAATTGGAATGGATAAAGAGATTCTTGAAAAAAAGATTTATGAATGGAATGAAAAAAATGAAATTCCTTTAAAAAAAGGATATGTTCAAAGCCAATTATCCTGGGCTTATAGAAATAAACCAGTTCTTCCACCAAATTATGATAAAGATTATTATAGAGGAATTGGAATTATTCCAACAGAAGAAGAATTAAGAGCTAAAAATCCTGTAAGTTTAATGATAAGAAAAAGTTTAAGAGGGAAAAAAAGAAATTGGGGACAAGTTGGAAATAAGAAAGGAAGAAAAAAAGGTGTGAAGAATGCTAAAAAATTTCAAAGGAAAAAATAAATGAGATTTATAGAGAAACAAGAAATATTAGAAAGGAAAACTTATGAAGCCCTTAATGATTTAGAAGAAGAATTTGGATTAGAAGTTGATTCGTATCCTGAAGTAAGATGGCTTGGAAAGTTAGGAAATTTTAATGATTTGTTTCTTCCTGAAAGATATAGGGAAGAAGTTGTTTCATGTCAAAAAAAAGGAGGCAGTATATATCTATATAGGCCAAATGTTATTATATTAAATAAAGATGAGAATTATGCTTTAAATGAAGAGGCTTCTCATTGTTTTCATCTTAGAAATTCAAGGATTACTCTTGCAAATAAAACTAAACAAGATTGGTTTGCAGTTAATTCTTTAATTGAGATGTTTGGTTTTCTTGGTTCTAAAATTCTAGACCCTTCAAGAAAAAACCCTTATCATAAATATCCTGATTATCTTGAATTATCTCTTAAAAAAATAAACATTCAAGATGCTCTGGAGCCTTTAAGAGATATTGATGATGATATTTTATCTGAATTTTTAATACATTCTCAAGGGTATGGTTTGGGAGATAGAATGTTTTATTCTTTAGTATCTAGAGATTTAAAGTTAGATGAAATAAAAAAATTACTTATGAAAAATTTCAAAGGAAAAGGACAAGCAACTAAAACCCTTCTAGAACTTAGAGAAAGATTCTGGCCTATGATATTATAATTTAAATTAATACTCTAAATAATTCTTATTTTAAAAACCGTATCTAGTAACATTAAATACAAAAATAAAACTAAATACTTTCCCTGAAAAAAATTAATTCTAAAAATTTTCAGAGCTTAAATATAGTAAGGTATAGAGACATTTTTTAATAATAATGGATTTAAAGGCACATATATCCAAGAAAATCTAATGATATTAATTATTTTATTAAATCTGCTAAGCAGGAAATTATCAAGTAGAACCTCAAGTGTTACTAATTACTAAAAACCAAATAATTTAAAAACATCTAATATTAATATAATACATGCAAAAGAGGAGAATTATTTCATGTATCTTGATTTTATTTTTTATATTTGCAATTCCATTTATGGTTGCAGATAATGAAAGTGAAAATACTTCTAATGAAACAATAAGTTCTGGAAGTTCAGAAAGTGATATTTCTCTTGATGGTTCTGTTAATGAAGAAGATTTGATTGATAAAGCATATTCTTGTCTTGATAAAGAAGTTAATGAAAAAGGATGTGAAAGTTTAAGTGTTGAACAAAAGATTTTTTCATTGTGGGCAAATGGAAACTGCAAGAATTCTTTATTATCTGATAGACAAAATTCTGAATGTTGGTCAGTAAATTCAGATGGAGGTGAATGTGATATAAAAACAACTGCTCAAGCAATTTTAGCTTTAAGAGCAAATTCAGAAAATACAGAGGTTTATGAAAATTGGTTATTAGATAATAAACAAACTCCTAATGAAATATTCTGGTATTTACAAATAGAAAGTTCTGAAGAAACAAGTTGTAAAATTTCTTATGATGAGGAAAATTACAATGTAAAGATTGGAGAAGATAAAAAAATAAGCTCTTCAGCTGGAACTTGCTTAAGTTTAAGTTCAGATAGATACTGGTTAAGAGTTTCAGATAATTGTTATGACAAGGAAATTAAGGTTAGTTGTGATAAAAGTTTTACTACAAATCTTTTATTTAAAAAATCAGGTTCTTCAATAATTCATGTTTCAGATAAAATACAAAGTTCATCTGCAGAAGGAACAACAACTGAAGAAGTAAATTCATATTGTTTTTCATCTCCAAGTCAAACAGGTTGTGATTATGAAGGAAGTTTATGGTCTGCAATGGCATTAAGTTCAACAGATAATAAAGAAGAAGTTGAAAAATTTTATCCTTATTTAATTGCATTAGAAGAATCAAATAACCAGTATCTTCCAGAAGCATTTTTGTATTTTTTAACAGGATATGATGATTTTAGAAATACTCTTTTGCTTGAACAAAAATCAGACCAATATTGGGAATCTGGTTCTGGAAATAGCAAGTTTTATGATACTTCTCTTGCACTTTATCCTTTTATTTATGAAAATCCTGCAGAAAAAGGAAATTCAAAATCTTGGTTACTTGATGTTCAAGAAGAAGGAGGATGTTGGAATAATCAAAATATAAGAGATACTTCATTTGTTTTAATCTCTGTATGGCCTCAGGAAAATCAAGGTTCGTCTAGTGATGTTATTGATTGTGAAGAACAAGGAAATTATTGTTTGTCAAGTATGGATTGTCAGGAAGCTGGAGGTGAAGAAATTTCTGGACAAACATGTGCAGGAAGTTATGTTTGTTGTGATAAACCAAAAACAACTCCAACTTGTGAAGCTCAAGGAGGAATTATTTGTGGAGATGAAGAAAAATGTACTGAAGGAAGAATAGAAGAAGCTTCAGATACTCTTTCTGGTGAGACTTGTTGTGTTGGAGGAGGAAGTTGTGAAGAAATTGTTGTTGATGAACAAAATGAATGTGAAATAGAAGGAGGAATCTGTAGTTTTGGTTGTGCAGATGGTGAAAAAGAAGTTGATTATGAATGTGATTCAATTAGTGAAACTTGTTGTGTTGAAAAAGAAGATGGGGGAGGATGGTTATGGTTTTGGATAATCTTGTTGTTATTACTAATAGTGCTTGTTGTTTTAGCAATTATCTTTAGAGACAGACTTAGACCTTATTGGTATAAAACAAAAACAAAATTTAAACAATTAAAAAACAAGATTAAAAATAAGAAAAATAAAAAACAATTCCCAAACAATAGAAATAATCCAAATAATAGATACAAAAATGCTCCTGGTCCAAGTTCAAGAGTTCAATTACAAGGGCAAGGAAGAATGATTCCTAATCCAAATAGAAATAGACCTACTCAGAGTCCTCCAAAACCTCAACCAAAGAAAAAATCTTCTGAAATTGATGATGTTCTTAAAAAATTAAAGGATATGGGAAATAATTAATTTTATTAACCCTTTTTTCTTTTGATTTCTATGAAAAAGATATTGATTATTTTGCTCATGATTATGCTAACAACAAGCTTTATCAATGCAGTAGAATTTACACTTGATAAAAACTCTGAATTTGATAAAGGAGAAACTCTGACTGGAAAAATTTCTGGAAATTTTATAGAACCTATTCAAAAAGAGAATATAAAATTTTATACTAGAGGACATGTTTCACAGGAGTTAGAATATGATATGATTCGGATAGGTGGAGATTATTATATTTATGCATTATTGAAAAATATTAAATCTGGGAATTATAAAATTGCAATTGAAGGAGTTGAATATTATACAACAGGAGGAGTTATTACTAATGAAAATCTTGAAAAGAATTTTACAATAACAAATTCAACAGCAAATTTTGATATTAACCCTGGATTTAAAACTTCACAAGGAGAGAATTTTGAAATAAAGGTTCAAAACTTGCAAGGAAGTCAGATAACTATAGATATAAATAAAGAAGTTAAAGAAACTTCAGAAGGAAGTTTTTTATGGTTTGATGATTCAACATCAACATCAAACTCAGAAGGTTCAATTTCTCTAAAAGCAGGAGAAAAAAAAGATTTAAAATTTAAAGTTGAAGAACCTGAAAAAACACATGCTGAAATATTAAAATTAAGTTCTTCTAAAACAAGTTATGAAATACCGATTTATTTAATAGCAGATGAAATCCAAAAACAAGAAGGAAGAATTGATTTTCAGGAAAAGGAAATTGAAGTTTCAATGTCTACAAATAATAATAAAACAATCTTAATTAAACTTAAAAACACAGGAGATTTTGAATTAAAAGATATAAATCTAAGCCTGTCTCCTCAATTAAAAAATGTTGTTTCTTTATATCCAGAGAATATTTCTGAACTTGAAGAAGATGAAACTAGGGAGATATTCTTGCAAATTGTTTCTGGAAATAATGAAGAAGATTATGAAGGGCAATTAAAAGCAAAAGCACATAAGGAAAATTCTCATGAAACATATTTTGCATATGCAATAATTCGTTTAGAATTTATAAAAGATTTTATTCCTATTTCTAATGATTCTGATGAAACAAGGAATAATGAAGAATCAAGAGAAACTGTCTTTAAAAGATGTGAGGATTTAGAAGATGGTCAGATATGCAATCAAAGCCAGGTTTGTTTGGATGGAAAAGAAGTAAATGCTATTGATGGTGTTTGTTGCAAAGGAACTTGTGGAACTCCAAGTTCTGGAAAAACTCAAAAAATTGTTGGATGGATAATTATTGTTTTTGTTTTATTATTTGTAGGTTGGTTCTTTTTAAAGAAATACAGAGGAACTCAAAATAGTTTTAGTTTTTCTAAATTCATGAAAAAAGGTAAAGGTAAAAAATAATTATTTAGATTTTTTTGTTGTCTTTATTTTTAGAAGATTTGTTTGGTAATAATTGTTCTAATTTTTTTCTCATTATTTGATTTTCATATTTCATTGTTCTTGCTACTTCATCATATCTATGAAGTCTTCTTGTAAGTTCATTTAAAAAATCATTCCATCCTTTATTTGATAAAACAATGTTCTCAGGAGAGATTATTTCAATATGAGCAGGCATGTATTTGAACATAAGAATATTTAAATGAATAATGCTTTCTAATTCAAGTTCAATTTCTGCAAAATTTGTGTAAAATCCGGGTTTATTTTTTAATTCACTAGAAGAATTTACTTTTTCATTAATAACTTCAACTCCTTTTTCTTGTTTTATTTTTGAAATCAAATCTTTTAAAGTTTCATTTAAATGTTCTGGAGGTTTGCCTAAAACTTCTATTATAATTGATGCTTGTATTGATTGTTTTTTTTCTTGAGATTCTTCTTTCTTTTTGTTGTTTTTTTTATTAAAATTCATTTTCTTCATTAAATTCTGTTTTATTATATTTTTTATTTTTATTATTTCTTAAAAGGAATAAAATTCCTAATAAAAGTGAAAACCCTAATAAAGACAATCTTGTTGTTAAATCTTTATTAAATTTAATTGAAATTCCTTTCTTAATCTGAGAATTTGAAGGGGTTTTTATATCTTTTGGGTTGTTTAAAACAATTGTCTCTCCAGTTATTTGAGAATCCTGAATTTCATTTTCTGAGTTTTTTTCTGAATTATTTTTATCTAAAGGATAGAAACTTTTTATATCTTTATTATCTGTAGAATTTTTTATAGAATTGTTAATATTCTCTTCTGTAATATTTTCATTTGAATCTGAACTTTCTTCTTCTGTGTTGTTTTGACATTCAATTATCTCAATATCATAACCTGAGAAAGTATTATAATCTCCTTCTGAATTTCTTATTTTTACTATAAAATGTGCTTTACCAAGATATGACTCTGATTTTAATGTAAAAGTTTCTGGATTAGTGGGAGAAATTATCTCCTTAATATAATAAAAAGTTGATTTCCATTTTCCATTATCATAAATTCTAAAAATTCTCTCTCCATTAACCTGAGAATCTATTTTCACATCATAAATATCTTCTGGATAATCAATGAGTTCTATTTTAAGATTAAACTCTTCATTTACACAGTTTTCTTGCTCATAATTTAAACTGATATTTTTTGCAGAAATAAAACTAGATAAAGATATTATTAAAAGTAAAAACATTACTTCTTTTTTCATGTTTTTTTTAAGAAATTATATATTTTAAATTTTATTGTAGTAAGAAAAAACTATTTCTTATTATTTCAAACTTTCTAAATACAAGTCATAATCTGTTTCTTGTTTTGTTTTATTTTTAGAATTTGTTTTTGATTTTGATTTTTTATTTATTGAAGAAAAAAACTGGGTGAATCTCTTACCTTTCTTTTTTGCTTGTTCTAAATTTATTGACCAATTTTTTTGTGTTTTTTTCATTTCTTTAGGATGTATGAAAAACCAACCTTCTCTATTAAATCTTAATGCAATAACTGGATATAATTTAAAAATTTCTGAAAAAGTCACAAACCTATCTATTTGTTCTTTTGAAATATATTTTATAGGTTTTTTTGAAGATTTAACTTCTATTGCAAATTTTTTCCCTTTTTTTCCAGCAAGTAAATCACAATCAGCATTTTCCATTGTTCCTGAACCAGCTACACGAACTACTCTATAAGTTCCTTCAGAAATAAACATCTGAAACAATTCTCTTTCTACTTTTGAACCTTTTGATTTATTGTTTGGCATTTTTCTCTTCTATTGTTTTTAAAATTGACATGCTTAAAAATCTTTGATTTTTATTGTTTGGCATATTTGAATTTTCATTTACAATCTCAATTGTTGTTTCCTTTGCTGTTTGAAGGTATTCTTTTACTAAATTTTCATTAGGCTCAATAATCTCAATTCCTTTTTTTTGTTTTTTACACCATCTCAAACCAACCATTTTAAAACCTCTTCAGAAGAGTTTATTATTAAATGTTTTTTTAAAATTTCATTTTTTAGAGAATCTGTAACTTTATTTAAAGAAGAAATTTTTACAAGATGAATTTTTCTTCTTATTATTTTTTCTAATTCTTCTTCATCTAGATTTCCTGTTGTTAAGATATCTATATCGTTTGCTTTTTTTAAATCTTCAACAGCAGATCCAAATATTATTGTTGGTTTATTTGTCTCTTTATGTAATAATGAAACAAGCTCTTTTAGAATATTATTATCTTTAGTTTTTCTAATAAGTTTATCTTTTTCAGCTAAACATAAATAGTCTATGATCAAAGGATTTTCTTTAATTAATCTATAAAGAGTAAGCCTTCCCTTGTTTCTTTTTTCTAGGATTCCTATTTTCTCAAAATCATTCAGATAATTTCTAACTGTTGCATGGTTCTCTCTTAATTGACGAGATATATCTAAAAGATGTAGTTCTTCTGATGTTCTTAAGAATGGTTCTAAAAATGTCCATTTGGTTACTTTTTTTACCATATAGTTAAATTATTGACTAGAGTATTTAAATCTTGCTATTAAGGTTTTGAAATTGCAAACCTAAAACCTAAATTTAATTATTCTCTTAACCGATTATAAATCATAGCAATTGCAATTACAATTAAAATAGTTGGTAACCAAGGTAAATCAATGGCAATGTTATAAATCTCTGAAGCTAACCAAGCTACACCAAATATCAATAATAGAGTTGCAAGTGCTGGAAATTTTCTTTTTGGCATTTTAAATTTTTTGAATTATTCTTCTAAATTCTTTAATATAATATAAGAATTTATTTTTTATAAATGTTTTTTCTGTGTCCGACCTCTAAAACGTAGATAATTAATACTTTTTGTTTTATGTTAATAATTATTCTATAATCTCCTGAACGAACTCTAAAATGGGGGCTTCCCACAATTCTTTCAGCATGTGAAAAAGGACGTATTTTTATTCTTTCTATGACCTTACCGATTCTTTCTTGTTCCTGTTTTGGAATTTTTTTTAATTGCTTTTTGAATTTATCTGCAAGAACTATGCTATACATTTAATCCTAACTCCTTTTTAACATCTTCCCAAGAATGTACTCTTCCCTCTTTGATATCTTTTTCAGCTTCTGCCAAATTTCTTTTAGTTTCTTCACTAAGTTCTTTTCTATCTTCAACTAAATCCCAGATCACTTCTTCATAACTTTCTTTTGTATGCATTTTCATAGATGCTAATTCTTGTAAAAGCTCCTTACTTATTTGAATTGTTGTTGCCATAGTGATTATATAAGTGGCTATAGTTATTTAAATGTTTTGATTTTTGGAAATTTCAAAACTCCTGCCATCTTGCATTAGCTAACCAACCTTGAAAACATTCAAAAAATTTATCTGTAGAGAGATTTCCTTTATTAAATTCTTTTATTCTAGCTCTCATTTTTCTATAACTTCTTTTTCTAATTAAACGTTTTTTGTAAAAATTTCTAAAACCAACAAAATCAATTCCTCGAGACAGGATTCTAATAGAAGATTTGTCTTTATGCAATTCAAGTTTTAATTTATCCTGAAGAAATTGAAAGATTTGGGTTTTCCAAATTTCAAGTTGTTTTTTAGATTTATGCAAAATAACGAAATCATCAACATCTCTAATATAACAATTACATTTTAATTTATGTTTCACAAAATAATCTAATTCATTAAGATAAACATTTGCAAAAAATTGACTTGTTAAATTTCCAAGAGGCATGCCTTTTGATAAAGAATGTCGCGTCTCTCTCTCTCTCTGTCCGCACTGTTCTGCAAGATTTTTACAATTAAATTAATAACTTTTTCATCTTTGATTTTTCTTTGTAAAATTTCAAAAAGAATCTCGTGATTTACTTCTTGAAAATAATGTTTTATGTCTGCTTTTAAACAAAAGGCTTCTTGTTTAAGATTTGAAGTAACTTTTCTCTTAAATTTATCAAATCTTGAAATTGCAAATAAATTTCCTTTGCCTCTTTGATTTGCACAAGAATCATAAATAAAAGACCTCTCAAAAATATTCTGAATTATATTAATCAAAGCATGATGCACAATTCTATCTCTAAAATCAGATTTGCTTATAACTCTAGTTTTTGGATCTCGCAAAATAAATGTTTTTGATAACTGAGGAAAATAAGTTTCAGTCATTAATTCAAATCTTAATTGTTTTAAATTTTCTCGAAGATTCTTTTCAAACCCCATAACATAATTTTTCTTTGTTTTTCCTTTTCTTGCTTTTCTCCATGCTGAAAGCATATTTTTCCATGAATAAATTTTGTAGTAGAGATTTTGCATTTTAAAAAATCCTAACCCTGGCTAAGCTATTTGACCATTCTCGTTCGAATTCTCAGGATTGTCTTTGTTGACATTCCAGTTCGAGTTACTATTAAGAATCGCACGGAACTTAATAGCCAAATTATTATTTCACAAAATTATTTTGCTCACTGAAGTTCCTCGCAAGGAAAATCTGTATTCTCAATAATTTGGCGTGTAGCCTAACCATTTCTGATTAGGAATATTAAATCAAAAAAGAAATTTATAAAACTTTCTAAGAAGAAATTCTTTTTCTAAATTCTGTGATTCTCTCTTTTAGAGGATCTTTTTCTTGAACTAGAGAACTTAATTTTTCTGGCGCGTCGCCTTCGGCTATAAACCGCACTACCCGACCATCCTCGCCCGAAATCTCAGGATTGCCTCTGCCGACACCCCAGCCCGAGTTACTGCCAAGAATCGCACGGAAAGCGCCACTTGCTGAATTAGGAAAACCGTAATCCCAATTATAATCCCCAACCTTAGCAACATTATCTTCTGTTGTAGTATTATTTATAACAAAATCAAATATTCTTATATCTTGTACTGGTTGAAGATGTAATTGGGAGAAATTAATAACCCTCCCTTTCCCAACTTCAATTCCTTTACTCTTTAAACCTTCCACAAGTCTTGAAGCAATTTCAGGATTTCTTTTATAATCTGAATTTTGTCCAGGAATAACTGCCCAACCATGTTCAAAATAAGCATTAGGAACAGGAGGTCTATTTCCATTGGCTTCATAAGCTCTTCTTGATTGTTGTAATGTAATTAAATCTAATCCTTTAATCTTTTCTTGCATCAAAGTACAGATAGGAGGATTTGAACCTCTCCACTTTCCTTCTGAAGATGGAGAATAAACCCTCTCATCTCCAATTAAAATATCAAGTGCTCTATTTTGCCAATCCTTACCAAACTTAGCATAATCATATAAAACTAACTTTTCTACAGCCTCAGCATAAACATCCCTAACATCTGCAAAGTTTACAGGTGAGCCTGTTCCTTCAAAATCTGGTTTTGGTTTAGGTATTTTAAATTCTGTCATGTTTATTTTAGAAATTTTAAGTTTATAAATCTTTTGGAAGGGTCATCATTTATTAAAAGTAACAATCTACAAATCTCTCTACCCTAGACTTCAAAAGCTGTTATCCTAAATATTATTTACACTTTTAAAGGTCTCTTCCTAAAAGAGTTCTTCGATTATTTGCCTTAGCTCTCTTTATTGCTTCTTCAAGAATTTCTTGAGTTTTTCTTTCTAATGCTCTTCCAACTTCTTCAGCAACACTTCCTATGTTGTTTTCTTTATCTAATTCTTTTATTGTTTCTTTTATTCGGGATTTTATTATTAGTGGCATTTTTTATTTATGAGTCTTTATTAAATTTAATTCCTCTTCATTATGGTTGTAAGTTACTCTGCCTGTAAGTCCTGGAGCAGGCCAATGATATTCGCAAAGAAGAGTGAAATCTGTTTTATCTTCTAATAAATCTAAAAGTTCTGTTCATTTTAATTATTTTTTATTTATTTTATTTTTATCTTTCTTATTCTCTTCTTGAGTTTCAGGTTTCACAAAAGGAAAGGATATTGCTTCTCTAATTGATGTTTTGTTTGTAAAAAGCATGATTAATCTCTCAATTCCAAATCCAACTCCACAAGCAGGAGGTAAACCATGTTCAAGGGCAGTAACAAAATCTGAATCAGTTGGCATTGCTTCTTTGTTTCCTTCTTCTCTTTCTTTTTCTTGTTCTTTAAAATGCTCTTCCTGGATTTGAGGGTCACTTAATTCTGAATATGCTCTAGCTAATTCCATACCTCCTATAAAAGGTTGAAAAATTTCTGCTTTTGTTTGGTCTTCTGGTTTTGCTTTTGCAAGTGGTGCCAAGCCTATTGGATAATCAATCAAAAAAGTGGGTTGTATTAATTTTTCTCTAAAAAGTTTCATTAATTCATCTGCAATATTTGTTTTTGTTATTCCTTTTTCATCAATATTGTGTTTCTTTGCTATTTCTCTTGCTTCCTTGTTTGTTTTTATTTTTGATATATCTTCATTAAGATATTTTTTTATTGCATCTTCTAGACTTAGAGTCTGCCATTTTGATAAATCTATTTTATTACCTTGATATTCTATAATAGTTTTACCAAAAACTTGTTTTGAGATATAACAAATAAAATCTTTAACTAAATTCATACCATCTTTATAATCAGCATATCCTTGATACCATTCAATTGTCATATGTTCTGGATTATGTTGTCTATCTACTCCTTCATTTCTGAATTTTTTTGTTACTTCATAAACCCTATCAAACCCCCCAACTAAAGCTTTTTTTAAATAAAGCTCTGGAGCAATACTTAAATAAAGTTCAGAATTAAAGGCATTGCAATAAGTTTTAAAAGGTTCTGCTGCTGCACCTCCGTAAACTCCTTGTAAAAGAGGTGTTTCAATTTCTATAAAATTATTTTTTTCCATAAATTCCCTCATAGATTTCATTAATTTGGATCTTATTTCAAAAGTTTCTCTTACTTGTGGATTAATAAGCATATCTAGATATCTCTTTCTTAATCTTTCTTCTTCATCTTGTAATCCGTGATATTTCTCTGGAAGTGGTAAAACTGCTTTTGTTAATATTTCAATTTTATCAACAAGAATTGATTTTTCTCCTGTTTTTGTCTTAAAGATATTTCCAGATACTCCAATAAAATCTCCTGAATCAGCATATCTTTTTGCAAATTTCATTATTTCTTCTGAAGTTTTGTCTTTTTGAAGCACGAGTTGTATTTCTCCTACCTGGTCTTGTAATTTATAGAATGAAATTTTTCCTAAATCTCTTTTTGTTATAATTCTTCCAGCTGTTTGAACTTTTGTATTGAGTTTACTATTCAAACAATCAGAGATAGAATTTTTTTTATCAAACTTGTGTTTGTAAGGATTTATTTTATTATCTTTAAGTTCTTTTATTTTCTTTTTTCTTTCATTGATTATTTGTAATTCTCTGCCTGTAGGAGAATTTTCTTTTTGTGACATATTGTATTGAGAAAAAGAGAGTTTATAAAATTTTATGAAAGAGATTATAAAAATAGTATCTGGTAACACTTGGAGTTTTGTTCAATAATTTCCTGTTTCACAGAAGTAGTAAATAATAAGAAATTTTAATTAATATCTTCTGAAGTTCTTTTGTATAATTGTGCCTTTAAATCCCTTATTAGAGGATATTTCTATACCTTGCTATATTTAAGCTCTGAAAATTTTTAGAATTAATTTTTTTCATGGAAGATATTTAGTTTTATTTTTGTATTTAATATTGCCAGATACTAAAAATACTAATACTTATAAACTCTGGAATAATAAATAAAGAATGCTATTAGAAACTCTTAGTGTGTTTTTTGTAGAATATATTATAATAATCTCTTTTTTAGGAGGTTTTCTTGCTGGAGGAGAGGCAATTATAATTTTTTCAATGATTGCTTCAGATAGTTTTTTTAAATTATCTCTTGTTTTTATATTTGGATTTTGTGGTTTTATAATTGCTGATAATACCTGGTTTTATCTTGGAAGAAAAGAACCTTTGAAATTTTTAAAAAATATTCCTTATATAGGTAAAACATACATAAAATCTCAAAACATGTTAGAGAAAATTACTTCAAAAAATTTCTTTAATTCAATGCTTTTAGCTAAATTGTTTTATGGATTAGCTATTCCAACAATGATGCATCTTGGAAGAACTTCAAGAGATATAAGAAAATTCTTTATTAGCAATGTTTTAGTTAATCTTCTTCTTATGTTTCTTTTTGTTGTATTTGGATGGGGAATTGGAAGAGGTTTAGCAATATTCACAAAAGCATATCAAAACCTGAATTTAACTCTTTTATTATTAATCCTTGTTTTTATTTTAATTTATTTAATAAGATTATTTCTTAAAAAGCATATTCAAAAACTAAAGAAAATTTTAAATAAAAAACATAAATAAAAATTTTATTTATTGAATCTCTTTTTTCTAAAGTATTCACTTTTGGGATATCCGTATTTTTCAAGTTCTTGATTAACAAGTTCATCAGCTCTTTGTTGAAATTCTTCTTCTCTTCTTGCATGTTTATAAGTTATTTTTTTAAAATTTTCTTGTAATTTTTGTACTTTTAAAAAAAGTTCTAAAAGATTTGGATGTTTTACTTTATATTCTCCAAGTAGTTGCTTAACAACAAGTTCTGAATCCAGAATACAAGTTAATTCATCAGAAGTTATATTTTTAGCTAATTCAAGTGCTTTTATCAAGGCTTCGTATTCTGCAACATTATTAGTTACTCTTTGTCCAATCATCTGGCTATATCTTGTTAAAATGGTTTTATTATCCCTGATTATTACTCCAATTGCTCCTGGGCCTGGATTGCCTCTTGCTCCTCCATCACTATTTGTATATATCATTTATTCCTCTTTTAATATTGTTTAATAAATTAATTATATGTGTAAAATTTTAAATCCTTTAATAGACTGAAATTTTTCTGGTTTAAGATCTACTTTTTTTACAATTGAATGTTTAGGTCCTTGCTTACAGATATCTATCATTTGATTTACCTTTGAAGAATCTCCTTCTAAAAAAACCTCTACGCGTCCATCTTCAAGGTTTCTGGTAAAGCCTTTAACATCTAATTTCTCTGCATTTTCTCTTATAAATGCTCTAAAAAATACTCCTTGAACTGCTCCTGAAATGTATAGTCTTACTGATTTTTTCATTTTACAAATTTTTCCTGTTGTGTTTAATTTGGAAAAGGCATAAAATTTTTAATTTTTTCATTTTACAAAAAACTCTTCCTTTTGGAAAAGGCATAAAATTTTTAATTTTTTCATTTTACAAATTTTTCCTGTTGTTTTTAATTTGGAAAAGGCATAAAATTTTTAATTTTTTCATTTTACAAAAAACTCTTCCTTTTGGAAAAGGCATAAAATTTTTAATTTTTTCATGGTAGAAGAATTAGGAAAGAGTTTATTAACTTTTTGATGTGAATACAATAATAAAACTTTTATAAATCCTAAGATTCTTAATAAATCATGGAAAAAGGACCAAACACTAGAGTTTCTTCAAAAACAATAGATGAAATAGATGAAGCTAAAGAAATTGAGGACTTGAAAAGACTTGAAGCAGTTTTTTTTATATCTGGAAAATTCCTTAATATGTCTGAACTTGTTAGTTTAAGTGATTTAAATCCTATTATTATTAGAGAATTAATTGCAAAACTAAAAGAGAAATATGAAAATAATAATAGTGCAATAGAGATTGTTGAAAAAAATGGATTATGGAAAATGGATGTTTCACAAGAATATTCTGATATTGTTAATAAACTTGCTACAGGAAGTGCTGAATTTACAAAAGCAGAACAAGAAACACTTGCAATAATTGCTTATAAACAGCCTATAAAACAATCTGTTATTGTAAAAATTCGTGGAAATAAATCTTATGACCATATTAAAAAATTCTATGACCTTGGATTAATAAATAAAAAGAAATCAGGACATACAAATGAATTAAGTTTAAGTGAAGATTTTTATGATTATTTTTCTGTTCAAGAAAAAGACAAAAAGAAAGAACAAGAAACTTGGGAAGAAAAAGAAAATATAGAAACAAAAGAAAACATAGGAAAAGAAACTGAAAATAAAAGAGAAATAAAAGATGAAAAAAGTGGAGAAAAGGAAGAAGCTGAAAATGAAGGAACAATAATAAGAAATAAAAAAGAAAACTTGGAAGATAAAAATAGTGGGAAGAAGGAAGAAGTTGAAAAGAAAGAAATAAAAAATGAAAAAAAAGGTACTGAAACCAATTTATAGAAATTAAAATGATTAGCAATTTTTTAATCTATCTCTCTTCTTATATTGGAATTATTATTTTTATATTTTACACTCTTAATATTTTTGGAAGAAAAAATATAAAGAAAAAAACAGACCTTGTTTTTAGAGAAAAAGAATCTCCTTTTGTATCAATTATTATTCCTGCATATAATGAACAAAAGGGTATTGCAAGAACAATTGAATCTGCTTTAGGAATTGATTATCCAGAAGATAAATTAGAGATAATTGTTGTAGATGATGGAAGTAAGGATAAAACTCTGGAAATAGCAAAAAAATATTCTAGTGAAAAAGTAAAAGTCTTTTCTAAAAAAAATGGTGGAAAAGGAAGTGCATTGAATTATGGAATTTCAAAATCTCAGGGAGAAATTGTTGTTACAATGGATGCAGATTCAATAGTTAAACCCAATGCATTAAAAAACCAGGTAGTTTATTTTAGAAATCCGGATGTAATGTGTGTATCTCCGATTGTTGCAATCTATAATCCAAAGAATATTTTAGAAAGAATTCAACAAATAGAATACCTTCTTGGAGTATATTTAAGAGAGGCTTTTGCAAGTGTTAATGCAGTCCATATAACTCCTGGAGCTTTTTCTGCATATAGAAAATCTTTTTTTGAAGAGCATGGAGGATTTGATACAGATAATTTAACTGAAGACATGGAAATGGCACTAAGGATACATGCCCATCATTTGATTGTTGAAAATAGTCTTGAATCAATTGTTTATACAAAACCTCCAAGAAAGTTTAAACAACTTTTGATTCAAAGAAAAAGGTGGTATATTGGACTAATTAGAAATTTTTTAAAATATAAAAGATTATTTACAAAAGAACATAAATCGTTAGGGTTAGTAGTGCTTCCTTCGGCAATCTTTGCAATAATGGTTACAGTTATATTAACCCTGATTATTGCAATTCGCTCAATAATTGATACAAAAAAACAATTTAATTTTCTACAGAGTGTTAATTTTAATATATTCAGCACTATTGAGTTTAGTAAATATGCTATAGAATCTTTTATTATTAATTTTTTTACAGATCCAATTATGCTTTTTTTTATATTATTTATATTAATGACTTGGGGTTATATGATTTTTGCAAAAAGGAAGGTCAAAGAGCATAGTAACATAAGACTTAGTCTTCCACTTTTTTTAGCCTTATACTCTTTTTTGTTTGCATTTTGGTGGGTAATTTCTTTTATATATCATTTTTTAACTAAAAAAGTATCTTGGAGATAGGAAAAATATAAAAAGAGTGATTGATTAAAATAAAAATGGAAAAAAATACTCGTTATTTAAGGAATTTCATTATAGCAGTTATATTGGGAACTATTATCTTTATAGGAATCTTTTTTTTAGGTTATATTCTCTCTTATTACAACTCTCAAAAATTAATTCAATCACAGGAAGATTTAAGATATGAATTACTAAGTTTTGAAATTCAGAAAAATCTATTAGGAGATGATTGTGAAAACTTTAATCCTTATTTATTTAGTGAAAAAATGGATAATCTTGGAAGAATTATTGGTATACTTGAACAAAGACTTGGAGAAAATAATCCAGATATCTTACAACAAAAGAAGATATACTCTCTTTTAGAAACCAGGCATTTTTTGTACATTAAAGAAAATAATGAAAATTGTCCAAATGAAATACCCACAATTCTTTTCTTTTATTCAAATGAGAAAAATTTAAAGGAAAGGGCAGAAGAAATAGGTATAATGCTTAGTTCCCTAAAGAATCAAGAAGAAGTAATGGTTTACTCTTTTGATTATAATCTAGATTCAAATGTTATAGATATTTTAAAACAAAAATATAATATTAATCAACCAAACATGCTTGTAATAAATGAAAAAGCAATCATTAATAAATTTAAAAATGTAAATGATATAAAAGAACATATCAAAAATTAAAATGAAATTAGAGGGTATTAAGAATTTTATTTCTAAAAATAAATTATTGATTTATTTGTTTCTTATTTCTTTAATCTTTTTTCTTATTCAGCACTCTCTTAATCTAAATTGGGATTTTATGGCCTATGTCTTAAATGCACAAAACTTATTTTCTCAAAATGGTGCCTTTGAAATCTATCGTGCTCCTCTTGTAAGTTTTATTTTATTCTTATTACTACCTCTTGGAAAATTAATGGAATACACTTTTATTGTTCTTGTGACAAGCCTCTTCTTTTTTTCTTCTATAAAACTTTCAGATACTCTTTATTTAAAATATTTTTACAGATTTAAAATAGATAAAGAATTATTTAGATTAATTTTTTACTTTTTTCTTTTATCTCCTTTTGTATTGCAATATGCTACTCTTCTTGGAACTGAACTTTTAGGATTAAGTTTTTTTATGCTTTTTTTATGCTTTTTTTTGCAAAACAAATACTCTGGACATTTTTTAGGTCTTGCATTTTTAACAAGATATAATTTTTTAATGTTTTTTATTTTTTTATTTTTTAACAAGAGTTGGAAAAAAATTTTTATTGATATTTCCATTTTTTTAATTACTCTTTTTCCATTTTATTTATTTTATTTTTTTAAATATGGAAATGGTTTTGCAAGCATAGTTGATTCATATAATTTAAATGTTGTTTCAAGACAGAATTTGTTTCAAGCATTTGATATTTCAGGTATGTTGATATCTATAAATTGGTTAATTCCTTTTTTTATTATTGGTTTGGGATATTTTATTTATCTGTGTAAAAAAGAAAAAACTAAATCTATCAAAATTCCTCTGGTTTTTATACTTATTTTCCTAATGATTCTCTTAGATTGGTATCAAACCCCCTTTAAGATATTTAGATATTTGTTCAATATAACCTTGCCTGTGGCATTTTTTTCATCACTTGGATTCATCTTAATATGGAATAAAATAAAATGCAAAAAAATCTGTAGAAAGATAGTATTCTTATTAATTCTTGTTTTATTTTCTTTATTTATAATTTTCCTTACAATAAATGCCTACCAAAATAAAACTTCAGAGGCCTTTAAAACTGTTTCACAAGAAATAGAAAATTTAGATTTAGATGGGTGTATTGTTCTTAGTCCTCATTGGGTTTTAATAAATTATTATGTTGAAACTGCTTTTTTTCTACCCTATGATATTGAAAAGGCAATTTCCCAAAATAAAATTGTTGCCATATTTACTAGTTTTAAAACTATTGATGATAAATACAATCAAAGAAATATCGATAATTATTCAAGGATTATTTCAGAAGAAGAATATACAATAATAATTCCAGAAAACTTAACAAAAGAAAATTGTCCAAGATGGAGAGGATATGGTTCTCCGAGTATTTCAAATCAATGTGAGTTTATTTCTGAAAGATTTGATTTTTTGAAATTGAAAAAACTTGCTTACAAAACCTGTAGATTTCTTAATCCAGAGATTTAAATCTGAATCTTAAAAGAGTTATGACTGCCTTAAACCCATCATAAAATCTTATTTTTTTTCCTTGACTTGCTTTTCTTGGAAAATAAGAAATAGGTATCTCCTTTATTTTATATTTTTTTCTTAAAATTTTTGCAGTTATCTCTGGTTCTATATCAAAGCCCTTTGATTTGGTTTTGAGAACAAGTGATTTTAATTCCTTGTCAAAGACCTTGTAACATGTTTCCATATCTGTTATTCTTTTAAAATATAGAATAGAAGTTAAAAGAGAAAGGCATTTATTTGCATAAAAAAAGGTGTTTTTCTATGATAATATTTTTTTAAAAATCTAGAACCATAGACTACTTTAGTTTTTTTATTTAAAATTGGATAAATTAGTCTTGTATAATCTTTTGGAGAATATTCCAAATCTGCATCTTGAATTAAGATTATGTCTCCTGTTGATTTCCTTATTCCTGTTCTTATGCTTTCTCCTTTTCCTTTATTTTCAGAATGATAAACTCTTCTTACGTTTTGGAACTTAATGAATTCTAAAATTTTCCTGGTTTTATCTGTTGAAAAATCATCTACAAGTATTATCTCTTTTTCTATAGGTAATTTAGCTTCTTGTATTTTATTGAAAATTTTTCTTAGAGTATCTTCTTCATTATAAATTGGAACAATTATTGAAAGCTTCATAAAACTTATAATTTATTTGTATTTATAAGTTTTAGTTAATTTTATTAATCTTTTTTTATTATCATCTTTATGAATATCTTAAAAAAATTTATTGGGTTTTGTATGGTTGGTGGAACTGGAGCACTTCTAGAACTACTGATATTTAATATATTTTATTCATTTGGAATAATCTTTCAGATATCTAAATTACTTGCAATTTTGTTTTCTATAAGTTTTGTTTTTATAATAAATAGGAATTTTATATTTAATGCAAGAAATAAAAGATTTTATTATCAAATTCCAAGATATCTTCTTGTTTACTCTTTTGTCTTTTTAGTTAATTTCTGTGTAAGTTTATTAGTTAATTCTCTTTTAGGGGATGGAACTTTTTATGCGAATATTGCTGCTATCTCTGGAATTATTGCTGGAATTCCCTTAAGTTTCCTTGGCTCTTTGTTATGGACATTTAAATGACAATTAATTCTATATATTTTACCACAATAATATTAAAAAACTCTGAATAACTAGATATTGCATGAAAGAATGCTTTAAATGTGGAATTTCTGAAGAACTTGCTAATATGCATGATGCAATAACTTCAGAAGGAATAAAACCTCTGTGTAGTAGATGTTTAAGTGATGAAAATCTTCCAATAATTAGAAAACCTACTTCTAATCAAATTGAAGAATCAAAAAAACAAGAAACTGTTAAAGAAAAAATGCAAAGAGCAAGTGGAAAAAGATTTTTTAAAGGAAGTGTTGCAAAAGAAGGAAGAAGTTACAGGGATATTATTGAGGATAAAATAGGAAAAGATTATTCTAAATTTCCAAAAAAGAGAGAAGATTTAATTGAAAATTTTCATTGGAAAATTATGAATGCAAGAAGGAGAAATAAATTAACTCTAATTGAACTTGGAAGAAAAATAAATGAAAATCCTGAAACTATTAAAAAAGCTGAAAGAGGGCATCTTCCTTCAAATGAAAAAGAATTTTTAAGAAAATTAGAACAATTCCTTAGAATTTCTTTATTTAAAAAACAAGAAAATCAGTATTTTGAAAATAATTCCTTAAGAAAAAAAGAAGAGGAAAATTCAAATAAAAACAATCTTACTATTGGAGATGTGAAAAAAGTTCATGAAAACAATAAAATTCAAGAACCAGAAAAAACTTCTCAAAAAAGCGAATTAATTCAAAGATTTAAAAGAAAATTTAATTTAGATAAAACTCCTGAACAAGAAAAAATAAATGAGGATGAATTAAGAGAAAAAATTCAAGAAACAATGAAAAATAGAGTAAAAGAGAATTATTCAGAAGAAGACAAAGAAAAATTAAAATCAGAAATTAAAAAAAGTTTAGAAAAGTCTGGAGAAAGAATCTGGAAAAGGCCTGAGGAAATTAAGAAAAATAAAGAAGACTTAACAGATGATGAAATAGAGGATATTTTGTTTAGAAAATAGTTATATTCTAGAATATAAATTCTTTTAAAGCCCTAAGATTTAATTTTTATATGGAATTAGTAGCATTATTATCAAGTGGAAAAGGAACCTGGGGGCAAATCTCTGGATTAATGAAATATGGAGAATGGGATAAAATATTTATTCTTGGAGATGATTTTGCAAAACAATTTTCCCATGAAAAACAATTTGAATTTATTAAAGTTGATTTAAATAAAAAAATAAAAGATTTAAAAGAAGAATTTTCACAAAAATTAAAAGGCAAGTTTCAAGGAACAGAAGTTGCTTTAACAATAGCTTCTGGAGATGGAAAACAACACATGTCTTTGATTTCTGCTTTGATTAATCTTCCTGTTGGAATTCGCTTTGCTGCTTTGACTAAAGAAGGAGTTATTGATTTGTAGAGGATGGGAATAGAACAAAAAAATATGATGAAGATTTAATTTATCTGGCGGGTGGAAGGCCAGTGTGGAGAGGTTCTCTGGGGCACTTTATGGGAGATTCAATAGGGTTTATTATCAACTATGTCTCTGAATCCTGGAGAACTTCAGAACAAGCAAGACAAGAGGTTGAACATAGAAAAAAAGTTATTCAAGACTGGATCGATTATCAGCCCAAAGATTCAAGAGAGATGCATTCTAGGCCTACTAGAATTTGAGATTGGCATAAAGCATTTAATCAAACCTCTTTCTTCTTTATCTTTAAATCTTTTTTTCCTGTTTTTGAATTACCTAAAACAATTGCTCTAGAGAAATAATGTTCATCTAGAATTTTATATTTTACATCAATTTTGTTTAGTTGTTTTTCAAGTTTTTTTGCAAATTCTTTTATGTCCTCGTGATAAGGCATTCTATTATATCCTAATCTTTTTCTTGCAAAACCTACAGACATAAATCCTTTAAGTTCAATAAATCTTGCTTGGGATTTTTTAATTAATTCTGCAAATTCATTAATATTTTTATCAGACATATTTAAATCCTTGATTAGGTTTATTCTAAAAACTGTTCTTGTTTTTTTATTTAGTTTTGGTAAGAGTTCTAATGATGAATTTAATTTTTTCCAAGGCTGTTTTATTTGACTTCTATGAAAAGGAAGATAATCTTTTTTATTACTTGAATTTACAGAAACATAAAGTTGAGTTGGAAGTTGATTTTTTTTATAAAGTTCTTTTAAAATAAGAGGGTGCAAACCATTTGTAACTAAAAAACTTGTTTTATCTTGTTTTCTTAATTCTTGAATAAATTCTCCAATATATGGATAAATTGTTGGTTCTCCACTTAAAGAAATTGCAAACTGATCTGGTTCTTGTGCTTCTTTCCAAAGAAATTGATCTGCTTTTGAAAGTTGTTTTTTCTTACTCTTTGGATCTTTTTTAAAACCTTGGAGAAGTTTTCTTTGGAATTGAATTGATTCTTGAATAAATTCTTGGGGTTTAGTTATTTTATTTTTATTAAAATTATTAAAATCAAATTCAATAGCTCTCCAACAATGTAAACATTTATTATCACAGCCTAACCAAGGTGTAACTTGACAACATTTATGGGATTTTATTCCATAGAATTTTTCCTTATAACAGCAACCTTCACCATTAAGAGATTTCTTTGTCCATCTGCAAATTTTCACAGCTCCTTGAGGACCTATAAATCTATATCCTTGCTTATTCATTTGAGTAATAATCTTATTTTTTGATATCATTTTTAATATTATAAAACGCCTGCACCCTGAATCGAACAGGGAAGCCTCGAAAGGCCTGCCACTCCAAGGCAGTGCAATACCATTATGCGATACAGGCATAAAACTTATTATCTAGAATTATTGTAAGAGTTATAAATCTTATGAAAAGCAGGAAGTATTTGTTCATTAAATATTTGTTCTGGTTTATTCATACCATTGATTAAAACAATGTTGTGATTTTTTAAATCAGATAATTTTAAATAATTTTTTCTTAGTTTTTCTAAAAATTCTGCAGACTTTTCAAATTTCTGTTCTTCTACTCTTGAAAAATCTTTTTGCATTCTTTCAACTGCTTCTTGTCCTGAAATGTCAATAAGAAAAATAATATCTGGAATTAAAATTCCTTTATGCATCCTTAATAATTCATTTAAAGGCATTCCTTGAGCATTTTGATAAGCAAGAGTTGATAAGCTATATCTATCTGAAATAACATGAACTCCTTTTTTTAAATTTGGTTTTATTAAATTTTTCAAATGTTTTCTACGATCATAGATAAAAAGCTCTGTAAGTTTTTCTTTTTGAGAATAAGGATTGTCTTCACTCTTTAAAATTGTTCTAATATCTGTATCTGAATAAGGTTCTCTTGTTAAAAGAAGAGGATTATATTTACTAATATTGTTTATATATTCTAAAAGTTTTTTTATTTGAGTTCCTTTTCCACATCCATCAATTCCTTCAAAAGCAATAAATAAACCTTTTTTATTTCTTTTTTTCATATTTATTTTATCTAAGAGTTTCTTTTAAATAAATTTATCTTTAGAAATATATAAAGTAAAATATATAATGCAACATATATAATATAAAATATATATTGTAAAAGATATGTTTTATTATATTGTTTTTATAAATAAAGAAAAAACTATTCTTTCATTTCAATCTTAATATTCACAGATTTTGGAACTTTCATCCTCATTATATGATGAAGTATTTTTTCATTTGCTGGAATGTCAATTAGTCTTTTATGAATTCTCATTTCATAATTATCAAATGTTGCAGTTCCGTCACCACAAGGACTTTTTCTTGTAGTAATCTTAAGTTTTTTTGTTTTAAGAGGAACAGGACCAGAAATATTTATTCCAGATTTTTTAGCAGTTTGTTTTATAGAATCACAGATATTATTAAGCATTTCTATATCTGGACTATTTAATTTTATTCTTACTTTTGGCATTTTGCTTTTTCCATTATGTTTTATATTCTTGGAAACCTCCTCCAACTTTCCAACCTATAAAAATAGATGTTAGAAGGTTTAAAAAGCTTTTTATACCCTTTTTTCTTTTTTTAAAGATATAAAAAAGAGAAAAATGATAGAAAATACATTTATACAATTATCAATTATACTTATTGTAGCTATTGGTGTTTCTGCAATTATGAAAGCATTTAAACAGCCTTTGTTAATAGGTTATATTATCACAGGAATTCTTGTTGGGCCTATTTTTTTAAATTTAATTTCAGAGGGTTCTGCATTAGGAACTTTCTCAAAGATAGGTGTTGCATTGCTTCTCTTTACTGTTGGTTTGCATCTTAATCCTAAAGTTATTAAAGAGGTTGGAAAAATATCCCTAGTTACTGGTGTTGGACAAGTTCTTTTTACCTCAATAATATCTTTTATTATTTCCTTTTTATTAGGATTTTCTATTATTGCTTCTGTATACATTGCTATAGCTCTTACATTTAGTAGTACTATTATTATTATGAAACTAATATCAGATAAAGGAGATATGAATAGTCTTTATGGAAAAATTTCTGTTGGTTTTTTGATTGTTCAAGATTTGATTGCAGTTTTTATTTTAATGGCTGTTTCTTCATTTTCTGGAAATAGTGATTCAGGTTCTATTACAAGTATTCTTATTTATGGATTTTTGAGCATAACTATTCTTTTTTTATTAGGTCTTAGTGTTATGCCTTCTCTTTTAAAGAAAATAGCAAGGTCACAAGAATTTTTATTTCTTTTTTCAATTGGATGGTGTTTAGCACTTGCAAGCTGGTTTGATTTTCTTAATTTTTCTCTAGAAATTGGTGCATTACTAGCAGGAATAATTTTATCTACAACTCCTTATTCAAATGAAATAAGTTCAAAAATGAAACCTCTAAGAGATTTCTTTATTGTTTTATTCTTTATAATTATTGGTTCTCAAATGGAAATGGGTAATGTAATAGATAATATTTTTCCAATAGTTATGTTTTCTTTATTTATTCTTATTGGAAATCCTTTTATTGTAATGGTTTTAATGGGTTCAATGGGATACACAAAAAGAACAGGGTTTTTATCTGGATTAACTGTAGCACAAATAAGTGAATTCTCTATAATTCTTGTTGCACTTGGAGTTTCTGTAGGCCATGTTGATTCAACAGTACTCTCGCTTGTAACTGTAGTTGGTTTAATAACAATTGCAGGTTCAACTTATATGATTACTTATTCAAAGCAAATTTATAATAGAATCTCTAGATTTTTATCTATATTTGAAAAAAAGAACATTAAAAAATCAAGAAATACAAGCAAACACTATGATGCTATTTTATTTGGATATAATAGAATTGGATTTAGTATTTTGAGATCCTTGAAAAAAATAAAAAAGAAATATCTTGTAGTAGATTTTAATCCTGATGTTATTGAAGATTTAAAAAAATTAAGAATTCCTTGTTTATATGGAGATAGTTATGATACAGATTTACTTGAAGAATTACCTCTTGACAAAATGCAACTTGCAGTTTCAACAATTCCTGACCAAGAAACAAATCTATTATTGATTGAACAAATAAGGCTTGTAAATCCAAATGCAATTATTATTGTTACTGCACATCAGATTGAAGATGCAATGGAACTTTATAGAAAAGGAGCTAGTTATGTTTTAACTCCGCATTTCTTAGGAGGAGAATATGTTGCAAAAATGATTTCTCAAGATAAATCAAACAAAAAAGGATATGAAAATGAAAAAAAGAAACATGTCAAGATGTTGCTTGAGAGAATGAAAAAAGGCCATGAACATCCTCGAGTGGAAAAGAATTGATTAATATCTTGTAACACTTAAAGTTCTACTTAATAATTTTCTGCTTAGTAAATTTAATAAGTTAATGTCTTTAGATTTTTTGAAGAAATGGGTATTTGAATTTTTTATTATTGAGAAATATTTCTGCAGATTGTTATGTTTAAGTCCTTAAAGTTTTTACTATTAATATTTTTTCAAGTAATGTGTTGAGTTTTATTTTTGTAATTAGGATTACTAGATACATTGATTGAAAAAATCTTCAAAACTTACTCTTCTTTTACTTCTTCTTCTCTTTGTTCAATTTCTTCTAGACTAAAAAATGAAAAAACAAATTCAGATAATCTTAAAACAACTTCAAGAACAATAATGAATAAAAAATACAAGATAATTATATCAAATAAATTAAATATGTCTGAAAAAGAAGAGGCTATTCTTGACATGTCAAAAAATTTAGGATTAAGTAGTGAAACAGCAAGTAAAGTAAAAGGAAGCATTTTACTTAAATCCTTAGCTAATGCTTCTTTATAATAAGCAGTCATTCTTATAACTGAAACAATAACTGCAGAAACTAAGATAACATTTTGAGTTGTTAAAGACTCATTTAAAAATATAAATAGAATTGTAAATGCTGAATAACCTATGAATATAATTACTAGAGAAAAAAGGATGTTTTCAATAAAATAAATAAACCCCAAAACTATCTTTGACATAAAATTATTTTCAATTGATTTTCCATAATCTCCTAAATTTAGAGTAATAAGGTCTTTTTTTGCAACAAACCTATAAAAATGCCAGACAAATAAAGAATATATAAAAACTCCTAAAACAAGTACTAAAACAGGTAACAAGACTCCAAAAGGATGTGGAAGAACACTTGCTATTTCTTGATATATTCCTGTAGTCTGATTCGCAATTTCATTTACCACCTCTGTCATGATTTAATCAAGTTTATAGGATTTTTAAACTTGTTGATGATAATCTCTTAGTAATCTCAACTACAAAAATAAAAACAAATACATTTCTTAAAGCAAGATTAATTGTAAAAACTTTCAGAGATTGGACATAACAATTTGTAGAGATATTCTCTCATAATAAAAAAATATCAAGTCACAATTATTCAAAAAACTCAAGATATATTAATTAAAATTTCTTATTGCTTATTAAATTTGTGAAACAAAAAATTAGTGAAAAGTGTATGCCTTGATTACCAGATATGATAATAAGATTTAAATAATGTCTTGTTTTTTGATTTACATGATAGATATAAAAGACCTTAGAGAAAGACCTGAAATTTATAAAGAGAATATAAAGAAAAAATTTCAAGAAAATAAACTTCCTCTTGTGGATAAGGCAATTGAAATTGATGAAAAATGGAGAATTCAAAAACAGAAAGGGGATAAATTGAGGTCTGAAAGAAATAAGATTTCTGAAGAAATTAATAAAGCTAAAAAGAACAAGGATGAAAAAAAAGCAAAAGAATTTATTAAAAAAGCAAAAGAGATTCCTAAAAAAATTGAAAATAATGAAAAAAAGGAAAAGAAATTAGAAAAAGAACTTAGAGATATTTTAATTAAAATTCCTAATCTTATTTCTGAAAATGTTCCTATTGGAAAAGATGATGAGGAGAATGTTCCTGAAGAATATATTGGTAAACCAAAAAAACAAGATTTTGAAATAAAATCTCATGGAGAATTAATAGAAGAACTTGGTTTAGGAGATTTTGATTCTTCAGCAAGAGTTTCAGGAAATGGTTTTTATTATATTGAAGGGGATATTGCATTATTAAACCAGGCAATGTTAAATTTTGCAAGAGATTATATGGTTAAAAGCGGATTTAGATATGTTGAAACTCCTTATATGTTAAAAGAAGAAATTATTGACAGAGTTACTGATTTGAATGATAAACAACAGCAGATTTATCTTGTTGAAGATGAACAAAAAATGGCGTTGATTGGAACTTCAGAACATTCTTTAATTGGAAGATTTGTTGATAGAGAAATAGATGAAAAAAGGTTGCCTCTAAAACAAACTTCATATAGTATGTGTTTTAGAAAAGAGATTGGTAGTCATGGAATAGATGAAAAAGGAATATTTAGAACACACCAATTTAATAAAATAGAGATGGTTGTAATTTGCAAACCTGAAGATTCTGATAATTTTTATAAACAAATGAAAAAAATTACAATTGACATATTCAAGAAAATGGAAATTCCAATAAGGGTTTTAAAAATATGTTCAGGAGATTTAGGAGATTTAAAAAAAGAGCAAGTTGATATTGAAAGTTATTCTCCTAGAAAAAAGGATTATTTTGAAGTTGGAAGTTGTTCAAACTTGACAGATGCTCAAGCAAGAAAACTCGGAATTTCAACAAGAATAAAGGGTCAAAGAATTATTCCTCACACTCTAAACAATACAGCTATTGCAACTTCAAGAGCTCTTGTTGCTTTAATAGAAAATAATCAACAAAAAGATGGAAGTATAAAAATTCCAAAAGTTCTTCAACCTTACATGAATGGTAAAAAAGTTATTAAAAAAGATAACTTAAATTAAATTATCCAATTATTTTGTTTCTTCCAAGAGCTTTTGCAGAATAAAGATTTTTATCTGCTTCATTTATTAATGAAGAGAGGCTTTTTCTTTTATCAGAAAAAGAAGCTAAACCAATACTTGTTGTTAATTTTTTTTCAGGAAGTTTTTCTTCACCTTCAAAAGATGTTTTTTGTATCTTGTTTTTTATTCTTTCACAGATTTTTTTAGAATTTTTTAAAGATGTTTCAGGAAAGATTATTATAAATTCTTCTCCTCCGTATCTTCCAAGAATATCTGATTCTCTTATTTCATTTGATAATATATTTGAAAATTTGATTAATGCGTTGTCTCCTTTTGTATGTCCGTTTTTATCATTAAAAGTTTTGAAATGATCTATATCTAAAATTGCAAGACTTAAAGGATGTTTATATCTTCTTGATTCTTTAATAGATTGTTGAAGACCAAATTTAATTGCTCCTCTGTTGTAAATTCCTGTTAAAGGATCTATTATTGAATTTCTATGTTTTACTAAATAAGCTTTAAATAAAAAACTCGCAAGTGAAATAAGAGAAATAATAATTATTAAAGAAAATATTGTTTGTATTGTTATTAATCCTGAAATAGAATCTAATTCAAAACTTATTTGTTTTAATATTTCTTGAAAATTTTTTTCATTTAAAATATTTAAAAGATATTTAATAGAACTTGCAGAAGTCTGTATTTTGAGAAAAAAATAACTTATAGAAGATAAAATAAAGATTGTAAATAAAACTAGTGAAATATAAGTAAGTTTAGCTAGTTTTTTCTTTTTTATCATATAATCTTAAATAAATGAGATATTTTAAATTTAATTATTTTTAATTATTAAGATATCTTGTTTTTACAGATAATTGCACTCTTAGAAGATAGTAGTCCTAACTACAAAAATAAAAACAAATATGTTTACTAAAAAAAGATTAATAGTAAAAAATTTCAAATCTTAAACATATGAGTTATAGAAATATTTTCTAATAATAATTGATTTAAAGGCACAATTATCCAAAAGAACTTCAAAAAATATTAATTAAAATTTCTTATTATTTTTTAAATTAAAGCCATAAGAAATTATTAAGAAGAACATACTTTGGTTACCAAAGACCATTCTTAGAAAAATTTAAAAAGGAAGAGTTGCTCTTATTAATATAAAAGAGGAAAATGGCAAAATCCAATAAAACAAAAAAGAACATTCTAAAAGAGGATAAAGCAAGACAAAGAGAAATTCATAATGAAGTCGAAGCTTTTGTTCATCCTAAATATCCTGGTTTAGATAAAGTTAAGTTTGGATTAGCAGGAGGTATTCTTTCTGGAGCTTGTGTTTTAATTACTACATTATTAGCTTTAGGAGGAAGTTTTTCAGGATATACAAATCTTGCTATTCCTTGGTTAGAGGCAATGTATGGTTTTGCAGGTTATAGTGTAAGTTGGATTGGTTCTTTGATTGGAGCTGTTTATGGTTTTGTTGATGTTTTTGCAGGATTATTTATTTTTGCATGGATTTATAACAAGTTTTTAGGACATTAAAGGAAATATTTTTAAATAAATGATTCCAAATTAATTTTATCAAATGGTAAAAAAAGATGTGAATTTTGATGTTGATGAAAGAACAAATGTTCCTACATTTCAAGAAATATTAGAAGTGCTTTCTAAAGTAGAAAAGCATCCTCATTATGGAAAAATAGTTATTGGATTAATGTCCTTCTTTATTTTAATTATCTTAGGAGGAGGAACTTACCTTTATCTTAATGAAAACATCCAAATGAGTGGTTTTTTAATATCTGCTGAAGGAATTTCTTCAGAATTAACAGGATATTTTACATATGATATAAATAAATCAAATCCAGAGATTTTTGGAATTCCAATTAAAGAAAGTTCAATTGATTTAAGTGAAGAAGAACAAAGTTTGAAAAATAAAATGATAACTGAATGTAATAATGAAAAATGGGAATTAAAAAAAGATATTCAAGATACTTGTGAAGATGAAAAAGAGGTTCTTGAACAAGAAATTGAAGAATGGAAAGAAAAATATGAAGAATGTGAAGATGAATTAGACTTCTGTGAGGGAAGTTCATAATGGGAAATAAGAAAAATAAATGGAAAATAGGATTCATATTTTTATTTATAATTTTAATTGCACTAGGAATTCTTGCTTTTGGATATCATCAAACTGCTCTTGAAAAAAAGTATATTGAAGGTGGAAAAGATGCATTAACCTCAATAGTTTCTGCAATTAATTCATCTGGAGGAGTCACTCTTACTTTAGAAGATAATCAAACTATTTCAATTGCAAGATATGAGAAATAAAATTTAAAAATTTCTTTTTTTAGATTTAAAGTTCTTTTGAGAATTCTTTTTTTGAAAATTTCTTTTATGTCTTTGACCAAATTTATTATTTGATTTATTAAATCTTCCTCTGTTTCTATTATCTCCTTTATTATTTCTTGAAGGAATCTTCATTTTTGCTCTTGGAATATATGGACAATCTCTTCTTTTTATTACTTTTTTTAATTTTGGATTATCAATTACTTCTCTAAAATTTTCATAATCTCTTGAAGAAATAAGATTTATTGCTATTCCTTCTTCTCCTGCTCTTGCAGTTCTTCCTATTCTATGAGTGTATTCTTTACTATTTGGAGACATATCATAATTATAAACATGGCTTACATTTTTTATGTCTAATCCTCTGGCAGCAACATCAGTACAAACAAGAACATTGGTTTGTCCTTTGTGAAAATCAGACAAAACATTTTTTCTTTTATTTTGAGTTAATCCTCCGTGAATTGCTGTAGCATTTATATTATTTAATTTTAAATTTTGAGTCACAAAATCTACATTTCTTCTTGTATTGCAGAAAACCATAACTAAATCTGCACTTTCATTTTTTAATAAATGAACTAATAAAGGAAATTTTCTTGATGAAGGAACATCATAATAAACTTGTTTTAATTTTGCTGGATCAACATGAGATTGAACAGATATCTCTATTGGATTATTGGAATGTTTTTCAGAAAGATATCCTACTTCTGAAGAAATTGTTGCAGAGAACAAAAGGTTTTGTCTTTCTTTTGGTTTTGGACAACAATAAAGTATCTTTTCAACATCTTCTTGAAAACCCATTTCAAACATTCTATCAACTTCATCTAAAACAAGATATTTTATTTTTGAAAGATTAAGTGTTTTTCTATTTAAATGATCTAAAATTCTTCCTGGAGTTCCAACAATAATATTTGATTTTGGAATATTTCTAAATTGTTTTTCAATATCCACACCTCCATAGATTGTTGAAACTTTTACTGGAAAGCCTTGTGAAAAACTTTTTATTGAATTTAGAATTTGTTCTGCAAGTTCTCTTGTAGGTGTTAAGATAAGTGCTTGAATTTCTTGAGGTTTTTTATCTTGAATATTTTCAATTATATTTGCAGAAAAAGCAAGAGTTTTTCCACTACCTGTTGCACTTCCTCCAATTACATCTTTTCCTTTTAAAGTAAGAGGAATTGTTTTTTCCTGAATTTCTGTAGGTTCAGTAATTCCAATTTTCTCAAGGTTTTTTGAAAGTTGCTCACTTAAGCCAAGTTGTTTAAATTTATTTTTATTCATTTTAATTTTAATATAACTTCAATATATATCTTAATATCTTAATATTTTAATATTGATTTTAATATTCAAAAAATAGATAATTTTGTTTTGTTTCTATTTTTTCTCTAGAATTTAGACAAAAAGACTTGTTTTTAAAACTTTCTTTTTGAAAACCTTGTCTACAAAATAAAAAATGTCTACAAAAATGTCTACAACTTCTTTATTTGTTTTTTAGTCTTTTTGTATTCTTTTATCAAAAACTCGATTGTGGGCCTTAGATTTTTGTTTTTTTCATATTCTTTTAAAATTGAATAATATTCACTTCGATTATCTAAGTCTATATTTATTGGGGGAAGATTATTTTTCATTAGTATATTATTCATAATAATTCTTCCAACTCTTCCATTTCCGTCTGCAAAAGGGTGAATGTTTTCAAATTGGTTATGGACTACTGATGCTAAAATTAATCCAGGATATTTGGTCTTGTTTTTATTATACCATTTAACTAAATTTTCTAATAATCCTAAGACTCTTGTTTGTGGCGCTCCTTCATGAACAATAAAACCATCAGAATTAATAACTGCAACTTCTTCTCCTTTTTTTCTAAATTTTCCTGCAAAGGATTTTGAATTTTTGAAAACTATTGTATGTATGCTTTTTAATAATTCAATAGATAAATGTTCTTTAGTATCTCTTACAAATTTAATGGCCTCATTGACTCCATAAGTCTCGGCAATATCTTCTTTTGATTTATCTGGCCATTTGTTTTCTTCTAAAACTTCTTCAACTTCTTTTTTTGTTAACTTGCTACCTTCAATTGCATTTGTATTGTAAGTGAATATCTTTGAAAATAATTTCCATTCTTTTTCAGATAGATGATAGATCTCAAATTTATTCTCTTTTTGTAATCTTTTTACAAATTCAATTTCTTCTTTGGATAAATCTTTATCAAGAGGATCCTTAATAAATTTGTATTTTTCTATTTCTTCTAAAATCAATTCTTCTGCTTTTTTTATTCTTTCTTCTAAAATTTCTTTGGATAAATCTGTACCTAATTTTTTTCTAATTTTATGAACTTTTCCCCCTTCTCTAAAAGAATGTGCCAAATAGTATTTTATCTTTCCTTTTACTTTTTTCTTTTCAAGATACATAATTATATTATGGTGTCTACATTTATAAACTTTTCTACAAAAATGTCTACAAAGTTCAATGCCCGCACTCTTCTCAATTTTGAAATTTGGGAGTTAATTTATTTTGTCGTCTGTAAAATGAGAGTGTGAGTAAAAAAGTTCCGAACGCCCACGCCGGGAGTTGAACCCGGGTTACCACCGCGACAGGGTAGTGTCATAGCCGTTAGACCACGTAGGCATAAATTCTGTTATAAAGATATATTGCAATTGATTTTTAAAGGTTTCTAATGGATTTCTATTGAAAAACCTTCGCACAAGATTTATTCAAAAAGCGCATTGACTTCTATAGGAATTAAATAAAAAAAATAAAAATTAAAGTTGAAGCCCATAAAGAGCTACAAGTGATGAACTTACACCTTCTCTTGCTTTGCTCCAAGAGAGATTGAATCTTCTCTGGATTTTTTTCATAAGCAAGAAGACTTCATCACTAACTTCAGACATGATTTTGTCCTCTTTTTTCATGATTAAATAAAGAATAGATTCTTTATATATATTTATGACTTCTAGAAAATGAACATTAAATATTACGAGTCTTTAGTAGGAAAGAAACTTTAAAAATATATGGGCTAGGAGCTCTTCAATTAAGTATCTCTGATTTTCCTTTTCATTCTTTCTTAGACTTTTTCTAATTCTTGATTAATACAATTCTAATGAATATTAGATTTTCTTATTTCATAAAATAAATTATCATTTCCATTATGTATTTGTCTTAAAATTAAATCAATAAGAGCTTTTGTTTGAGGATGTGAGAGTTCATAAATATCTTTAATTGAAAATTCATCTGAACATTGTTTTTTTTAAAGGGCTTGCATAAGATTGAAACATTTGTGTTCTTAAATTTTGAAAAATTCCTGAAACAAGTTTGTCCTGTTTTTCTGAAGGAACTTCTTTTTATTCCTGTAAAATCTATCAAAGCCTTGTTCTGACAAATAGGAGCAATTTGCTCAATTGCTTTTTTAGTTACAGAAATTGGAACATAAATAATTATCACTTCTGAATCTTGGGTTGCTTTTTCAATATCTTTATTTGAATTTCTTTCAATAAGAAAAACTCATATCCTGAAAATTCAAAAAAGTCCTTGTGGATCTTGCAGATTAATCCTATTCCTCAGATTATATTTATCTTCATTTTATCTATTAATGTTTCCAATTAGTGTTTGAATAACTTCCTAAAATTTTAAGAGTATTTGGAAACTGGTTTTCTGGATCAAGAAAGGTCTTTATTTTTTCAAGAGTTTTTTTTATTTTTTCATCTTTTTCATGGCCTTCTAATTCTAAATAAAAATAATAACCATTTTCTCCATCTGGACGTGATTGAATATATTCCAAATTAATATTTTGTCCTGAAATAAATTTTAGAGAATTGTATAAAATACCTGGCTTATCTTTTATTTCTGGGTGAAGTGCTACAAATGTTTTATCATTTCCTGTTGACTCTGTTGATTTTTGGGAAAGTGCAATAAACCTTGTTTGATTGTTTGGACACAAGTCTTTATCTAAAATATTTAATCCTCTTTCATTTAAGGCATTTTCAGAAGCTATAACAGCTTGAATTGGAGAAGATTGTTCAGAAACTATTCTAGCTGCTTCAGATGTACTTGCTACAGAAATTAATTCTGCTTTAGGAAGTTTATCTATTAAATATTTACTACATTGTTCTAAAGCTTGGTCTTTTGAATAGACTTTTTTAATTTGTTTTAAATCAGAGTCTAAAGGAGCTCCAATACAATGAACAATTTTTTTAGAAAATTCTCTTACTATTTTTGTTTTATTGCATTCTGTTAGAGAATCGAGAGTTTGTCGAACTTCACCATTGTAAATGTTTTCTATTGGAACCACTGCAGAATCAACTTCTCCTGTTTCAACAGCTAATACAACTTTTCTAATTGGTTGCAAAGGGATTAATACTTCATCTGGAAAAATCTCTTTAGCTAATTTTTCTGTAAATGTTCCTGCAGGTCCTAAAAATCCTATTTTCATTTTATTTCTGAATTCCTAAATTCTTGTATAATTTTTTTAAATATATTTTTTGCTATCTCAGAATTCATTCCTTTTTCATCAGCTATATTTTTTATTCTTTCTAAAATCATCTTTTCTCTATCTGGCTGATAAAAAGAAACATTATTTTTTATCTTAAATTCTTTAACTTTCTCCACAATCTCTTGTCTATTTTTTAAAAGATTCAAAATTTGATTATCTAAAATATTTATCTCTTTTCTTAAATCTTCTAATTCTTCTAAAGGTTGTTTTTGTTGTTCTGACATTCTAAAAATGGGCGCAGAGGGAATTGAACCCTCAGCTTCCGGTCTGGAGCCGGATACTTTACCATTAAGCGATGCACCCTTATAAAATAGGTTGATAGTAGCATTTTTAAAATCTGTTGTTATAGATAATTATGGAAAAAGAAGATAATTTAGACAATTTGCCGCATCTTGAAAATATAGGTAAAAAAATTTCAGAATTATTTGGAAAATCAAAACAAGAGAATTTTAAGAGCATTATTTCTGAATCACCTCAAATAGGAGTTTTGCAAATAACAATAGATGAAAAAAGAGTTTCAGAAATAAGGGAATTTTCAAGAGTAATTAAAAGATATTATGTTGAATCTGGTTTTATGATTAATGAATTAGAAGATGATGAATCTCAAGAAAGTTTTGAAGTGTCAAAACAAAATTTGAAATATATCATAAGTATTGAATATTCTTCAAAAGAAAGAGTCTTGACAATTTCAATTAGTGATTTGGATAAAGAAGATTTTAATTTATTTGGATAATTTTTTTATTTCTTCTATTTCTTGTTCAGAAATTGCACATCCTTTAAATTTTAAAGCATATAATACAGCATCTAAAAGTTTTGAATCTGATATATCAAATAATTGTTTTTTATATGCAAGATACATTAATTCTGCAGAACGAATAATTTTATATTGTTTTCTTTTTAAAGTATCTAAAAATTCTTTGTTTGATTTTATTCTAGAATGTAATCTTTTTTCTAATAAATTCTGAAGATTTGAGGGTTTTTCAATTAAAACCCTTGTTGTTCTTTCATCCATACAAATAACACTATGCATCTTTTTTTCAGAAAGCATCTCACTTAAAGCAAGACAAGAAGATTCTCCTAAATCTATAACTTCCACAGGTTTTCCTTTTGTTATAAATAAATCATTAATATCTTCCATGATTTCATTAGTTCTTTTTGATACTTGATTATCTTTGATATCTAATCCAATTTTTTCTGGAGTTTCTAGTATTTTTGTTTTAAGAAGTTTCTGAATCATTAAAGCTTCTAATTTAAATTTTTTTATTTTAAGAGGTCTTTCAATTACCTCATATTGAACTTCTCTTGTTATTAAAAAATAACCCTTAAAATTTTTTTTCAATTTTTCAAGTATGGGTAAAAGCCCATTCATTGCTAAACTAATTAAAGAACTTGCATCAAAGATTAGTGCTTTTTTTGTTTTGGGATTTGAAATCATTTAAGAAAAAACTCCTTCTGCAAATTTAATTCTGTCTTTTGTTTTAATTGTCTTTAATTCTTCTGTAAGTGTATCTGCTTTTGCTCCTGAATAATTCGCAAGTTCCCATAAACTTATTCCCAGAAGCTTTGAAGTTTTTTCCATTGATATACCATGTTCATAAATTTTTGATGCTTTGTTTATTGAAGCTTTTCTAAAAACATCTTGAATAAATTCTTTTAATCTTCCAGAAAGATTATCTATTGACTCTCTTAATTCTTGTATATTTTTTTTAAGTTCTCTAGAATTTTTCTTATTAATATCAAGGATAATTAAATCTAATTTTTTTAAGAATTGCTTATAAAATTTTTTCCATCCTTTTAATTTTCTATATTGGTCTCTTTCTATTATCTTACTCATAGAATATATAATCACTGCAATTGCAATATTGTCTGGATCTTGTGTTCTAGAAGCTGTATTATTTGTTTGATTACTTAAATCTCTTAATTTATGTGAATCTTCTTCTTGCAATGCTAATTTTGTTTCTTTTAAAATTCTCAGAATATTGTCCACCTCTTGCATATGTATCTAAAGGGTTGGGGGTTAATAAAGTTTTGGAAGAAATGCAGTAACTAAAGAGATATTAGTAGAAAATTTTTAATTTATAATTAATCAATTTATAGATATCTGTCATTATATCAAATTTGTTTTGAACAGAAATTTTCGATAAAGTTAAAAGCAGAGATTGGAACATATCTGGTAACACTAACTACAAAAATAAAACTAAATATCTTCTCTGAAAAAAATTAATTATAAAAACTTTCAGAGCTTAAATATAGCAAGGTATAGAAATATCCTCTAATAAGGGATTTAAAGGCACAATTATCCAAAAGAACTTCAGAAGATATTAATTAAAATTTCTTATTATTTATTATTTCTGTGAAACAGGAAATTATTGAGTAAAACTCCAAGTGTTACAAGATACATTGAAACCTTAAGTTTTTATAGTCTTTTTATTCTTGTATTTTATGGTAAAAAAAGCTGTTTTAGATACAAGTTTTATAATTTCTGCAGTTGGAAAAAAAATTGATTTTTTTAAAGAACTTGAATATCTTGGATTTAAGATTTTAATTCCACAGGAAGTTTTAATTGAATTAAAAGGAATAGCACAAGGTAAGAAAAAAAGAATGAAATTTAGAGATCTTGCAGATACTGCATTGAAAATTATTGAATGTTCTGATTTTGAAGAAATTATTTTAGGTATTAAAAAAGTTGATACAGGTTTGGTTAATTATGCTAAAGAAGATGAAGAAGTTTATATTGGAACTCTTGACAAGGAAATAATAAAAAAATTAAAAGGAAAAACAATTATTCTAAAAGGTAAAAGATTAGAAGTTGTGTAAATTCTCCTAATTCATTCTAATGTTTCATAATACTTTTTAATAAACTGAAAAAGGCCATACAAAAACCTTTTTAAACCAATATTTGCTAATTTTTACAAGTAAAATGTTCTCATTAATAGAAGTTGAAGACCATGTAAGAGTTGAACCAAAGTTATTTGGTTTAGACACTAGTGAAGCTGTAGAAAAACAACTTTTAGAAACTTATGCTGAATATTATAGCAGAGAATTTGGAAGAGTTGTTTCAGTTATTGAAGTTCTTGAAGTAGAAGAAGGGGTTATAATTCCGGGTGATGGTGCAGCATATTATAAATCAAAATTTAAATTACTTGTTTGGAAACCTCAATTACAAGAAATTGTTTATGGAATGATTTCAGAAATTACTAATTTTGGTGCATTTATTGACATGGGAGTTATGAGGGGTATGATTCATATTAGTCAAACAATGGATGATTATGTAAGTTTTAGTAAATCAAATACTCTTGCTGGAAAATCTTCAAACAGAAGTTTAAAAGAAGGTGACTTATGCATTGCAAGAATTGTTGCAATAAGTCATAAAGGAGAACAACCTAAAGTAGGATTGACAATGAGACAACCTGGGCTTGGAAAAATTGAATGGGTACAAGAAGATAAAATCAAAAAAGAAAAAGAAGCAATGAAAGTTGCTAAAGAACAAGAAAAAGCTGCTTCAAAACAAAAGAAATCTGGAGGAAAGAAATAATGCCAAAGAAAATAAAATTTTCTATTTCATCAAAATTAAATTGCAGGGGAAAATTTTGATGCCAAAGAAAAAAGCATGTAAAATTTGTAAGACTGTTTATGAAGGAAAAGATAAATGTCCTAAATGTGGAAGCAAAGAATTTACTGAAGGTTTTAAAGGACATATAATAGTTACAAATCCAGAAAAATCTGAAATTGCTGACAAAATAAATATAAAAGAAAAAGGAGACTTTGCAATTAAAACTTCATAAAATGGCAGAAATTATAGATATTCAAGAAAAAGAAAATCCTTTATTTAATAGAAAAGAAATAATAGCAAATATAAAAACAGAAGCTTCTTTAAGTAATTCTGAAGCAAGTGAAATTATTTCAAAAAAAACTTCAAATCCTATTGAAAATATTAAGATAAGACAAATTCTTGGAAATTTTGGAAAACCAGAATTTAAAGTTATTGCAGAAATTTATAAAACAAAAGAAGATAAAGAGAAATATGTTAAAAAAACAAAACAAGAAATAGAAGCTGAAAAAAAAGCTGCTAAAGAAGAGGAAGAAAAGAAAAATGCAGAAGCTGAAAAAGCTGCTGAAGAAAAAAAAGAAGAAACTGAAAATAAACAAGAAGAAACTAAAGAATCAAAACCAGAAGAAACTGAATCCAAAGAAAACATTCAAAATAAAGAAGAAACTAAAACTGAGGATAAAAAAGAATAAAAATGGGACAAAAAAAACCAGTTAAAAAAGGAAAAAAACCTCATAAGAATAAACCAACAAGTAAGAAATATGCAAAATATAAAATTGAGGGGAATAAGATTATAAGAGCAAAAACTTGTCCTCGTTGTGGCCCTGGAATTTTTTTAATGACTGCTAGTGACAGAGTTTATTGTGGAAAATGCCATTATTCTGAATTTGTTTCTAAAAAACCTGCAGAAGAATCTAAACCTCAAGAAAACAAGGAAGAGAAAAAAGAAGAATCTGGAAAAGTTGAAGAGAAGAAACAATAATTTGTTGAATTCTAAAATATATTTTCAAGTATATTAATGTTTAAAAAGATGTTTTATTTTTTTCATTTATGCAAATTGTTAATCCTAAAATTCATTTAAGAGACTATAGTCCAAAGATAAAATTGCAAGAAGGAAGAATTGTCAATCCTGATGAAGTTATCTGTGCTGCTGCAGGAATTACTTTTAAAGATGTTAGACATTTTTCAGACGTTCTTAGAAAAATTCAACTAGGAGACTATGGTGAAGGTGACGAAGAGGAATATAGAAAACTCATGAAAGGTCTTGTTAATTCTGCGGGTGCAGGGCATGCTTCTCTGTCAACAGGTATTGATTTAACAATTTCTGCAGAAGACTCAACTTCAAAATTTATTGATTCTATGTTTACTGGGGCTAGATTTGAAAGTGCTTTGATGCCTTCAGGAAGAAGAGTTCCAATTAAAGAAGATCAGATTCTTGTTCCAAAGTCAATTAAATCTGCAGGAAATGAAGCAGTCCAAATTTATATGAAAAATAGTAAAGAAAACATTAGAGCTTATGAAAAACTTAAAGAAAGAGGAGTTCATAAACAACAAGCTTCAAAGATTGTTCAATATGGTTTAACTGGAGGAGGCTTTATTAAAATTCCTCTAGAGACTCTTGTTTCATTTTCAAGAGATTTTAAATTTAATCCTAATGCAATTCCTCAAGAAGGAAAGGAAATCTTATCACAACTTGAAGAGATGGTTTATGAGAATGGAATGACAATAACGTATGAGGCAAGAAAGGCTTCCCCAAGAGCAACTTGTCCAAATCCAAGTATTTTTCATTATAGAAAAACTTCTGCAGAAGAATTAAGAGATGAAAATTCTGAAAATCTAATAATTGTTGATACATATTCTCGAGATTCTTTAGATAGAAAAAATAGAATTTATAAATGGTTGAAAAAATTTAAAGAAGTTTCTAAATCAAAAGACCTAACAAAAAAACAACATGAACAACTATTGCAAGAAGCCCATGAAATTGTTCAAGACCATAATCAAGATGTTCGAGCAAGTGTTTTTTCTGTAAGTCCTTGGAGAGTTTGGGGAGAATACAAAAGACATAGGACAATGCCACAAGAAGCAGAATCTATTTATCAAGCAAGAAAAAGAATTTCTCCTATTGTTCAAAGAATTATTGAAAATAAAAAAGATGGCTTGGGACCTAATTTAAGAGAGTTAGAAAGAGTCTTTTCACTTCCAGAAGAAATTAAAGAAGATTTTGAAAATTTAAATATCTGGATAAATAGAATTGTGGATTCAAATAATACTTTTGAAAAATTAAAAGAAATTGGGATCCCAGAAAGTGATGCAATCTATGTTTTCCCTAGAGGTTTAAAATTAGGTGTTTTTAGAACTTATGATACATATAATTTAACAACGGGTTTTGAATCATTGAGAAGGTGCAAGGATGTAGAACCTGAAATGAAAAAAACAACTTGGCAAGAATATGAACTTTTACAATCTAGCAATCTTCCTCAAGATATAAAAGATTTTATGAGAGTTAAATGCCAGTATACAGGATTCTGTCATAATAGAAGTCCTTGTAAAAATATTTATTCTGTTGCTTCATGGTATTCTCCAGAAGAACATGAAAGTTTTCAATCTGAAATGACTCAAGAGATTTTAAGAAGAACAAAATTATAATTTTCCCAATCTTTAAAAACAATTATTTCTTGTATATTTTTATGGAAACAGAAAAAAATACAAAGAAAAACATTAGGCAACCAATTGTAACTGTTTGCGGACATGTTGATCATGGAAAAACAAGTGTTCTTGATAGCTTGCGAAATACTACTATCCAAAAAGGCGAGGCTGGAAATATTACTCAAAAAATATCTTTTACAAAATATCCTTTAGAAAAATTAAAACAATCTTGTCCTTTGATTGAAAAATCTGGAATTCAATTAAATATCCCTGGTTTTTTGTTTATAGATACTCCTGGACATGCTGCATTTACTAATCTTCGTAAACGTGGTGGAGGACTTGCTGATTTAGCTATTCTAGTTATTGATATAAATGATGGAATAAAACCTCAAACAGCAGAAGTTATACAACTTCTTAAAAAAAATTCTACTCCTTTTATAATTGCATTAAACAAAATAGACAATATTTCTGCATGGCAATCTCAAAAACCTGGAGAAATCAGTCTTAAAGAAAATATTGAAAAACAACCTCAAAGAGTTCAGCAAGTTTTTAATGAACGTTATTTAACTTTAATTGGAAGTCTGAATAGTTATGGTTTTGAAGCTGATTTGTTTTATAATATTAATGATTTTACAAAAAAAATTGCTCTAGTTCCGTGCTCTGCTGAAACACAAGAAGGAATTCCTGAATTAATTATGATGTTGTGTGGTTTAAGTCAAAAATATCTTCAAGATAAACTTACATTAAATAATGAACCTCGAGGAGTTGTTCTTGAAGTTAAAAAAAATGCTTCAGGAAATTTTATAGAAGCTATACTTCATGATGGTAAATTAAACAAGAATGATGAAATTGCTATAGCTAATATTAATTTTGAAGCAAAGGGAAATGAACCTATTATTAGTAAAATAAGAGTCTTAGAAGAAATAAAACCCCTAAGTGAAAAATTTGAACCAGTTGAGAATGCTCAAGCTTCTACTGGAATTAGAATTCAAATAAAAGAAAAATCAGAAATATTGCCTGGAATGCCTTTTTTAAAATTTCAAAATAATAAAAAAGAAATCAAGGAGATATTTGAAAAAGAACTTTCAGAAACATTATTAAAAAGATTAAGTAAACAAGGAATAATTGCAAAAGCAGATTCTCTTGGAAGTCTAGAAGCACTCTTAACAATGTTAAAACAAAATAATATTCAGGTTGTAAAAGCAGGTATTGGAAATATTAATAAAAGAGATATTATATCTGCAAAAGCAAATCTTGACATAAATGAACTTGATGCAGTTATTGTTGGTTTTAATACTTCTCTTGATGAAGATGCAAAAGAATTATCTAAATCTTACAAAGGAATAAAAGTATTTACAGAAGAAGTAGTATATAAGTTAATAGAAGAACTACTTGAATTTAGAGAACAAAAAAGAAAGGAGATTGAAAAAAAACGTTTAATGGAACTTGCAACAATTTCAAAAATAAAGATTCTTCCAGAATATGTATTTAGAAATTCTAATCCTGCAGTTTTTGGAGTAAAAGTTTTAGGTGGCAAAATAGTCCAAAACCAGGAATTGATTGATTCAGAAAGGAAAAAAATAGGAAGGATAAAAAACATTCAATCTGAAAACAAGCCTGTTGAATCTGCAGAAAAAGATATGGAAGTTGCTATTTCAATTCCAGGAGTTAATTTTGAAAGACAATTAAAAGACACAGAAAACTTATATTCAAACTTATCTGAAAAACAATTTAAAACATTTAAAAAAAATAAAGACCTTCTTGGAAATGAAGAAATAAAAGTACTTCAAGAAATTGCAGATATAAAAAGAAGAGAAAAAATAGATTGGGGAAAATAATTCTTAAATTAATGATATTCTATAAATATTTAAAAAATATTTAACTTTTTTTATTTAACCATAAAACTATTACAAACATTCCAATACAAACATAAAACCAATTTAATGAAAGAGTTTGATTAAATAATAATACTGATTTTGTTGCATCAATTTGATACTTCAATGGAAGAATCTGTGCAATCCATTGTAAAACTTTTGGAAGTGTTTGAATTGGAAAGAATATTCCTGAAACTAGCATTAATGGAAATGCAAGTATTAGAGAAAACAATACTGCTATTCCTTCATTATTTGAAATAAATCCAATGATAAATCCTAAAAGAGAATTAATAACTCCTATGTAAATAATTAATTTAAGAGCTTCTAAGATACTGAAACTATAAGAAGAACCATAAGCTAAAAATAATAAGAAGATAATTAAAAACTGGACAATTGCAAGAAAAATGAAAAAAATTGTTTTTGAAAAAAGATAAATTAATGGAGAGGAAGAAGATTTTACTCTAGTTATGTGACCTGTTTTTTTATCATAAATAATTGAAGTTGATGCTAACATTAAAAGAATAAACAAGGATAAAATTGGAAAAACAAAAGCAATTGCAGAAGATTTTTTGAATGTATCGTCATAAAGAGGTATTTTTTGTGTCCATATTGGACGAACTAAAAATTCTGTATCCATTTCTTCAAGATTTTTTAAATTTTTGTTAATATCTTTAACTTCTGAATTAAAAAGTTGCGGCAAAGGATAATCAATTATTAATTCTGTTCCTTTTTGTATATTTTTAACTCTTGATTTTAATTCTTGATTTAAATTATCAATGATGTCTCTTTTAAAAGGTTCAATAGATTGGTCAACTTTCCATGAAACAAGATTTGCAAAAGCAATATCAGTATTGTCATAAAAAATAATTAATCTTGCTTGATTTAAGTTTTGTATATTGTCTGAAAATCCTTGAGGAACTAGTAATCCTAAATCAAATTCTCCGGATTTTATCTTCTGTAAAAGTTTTTGTTCACAATTATCTGGTTCGTTTAACAAAACAGGATTGAAGTTTCTTAAATCTGATAAAGATTGAGAAGAATATTCTGAATCGTCATTATCACAAACTCCAACATCAATTTTATATTCTGTTGGATTAAGAGCAAATAAAAAAAGACTTGCTATAATCAAGGGAAGTAATATGAAAAGATACAAATATTTTTTTCTTTTGTATAATAACAAGAAGTCTTTTTTAATATATCCATAAAATTTCCTAAATGGAGATACTAAAAAATTTCCTGTATTATTTAATCTTGAAGGTTTCTTGTTTGTCATTTTAAGTTTTTAAAAAAATTTCATCTAAATTAGGTTCTCTAAAACTAATTTCCTTGAATTGTAAATTTAATTTTGAAAAAAGATTTAATAACATTTTTCTTTGTTTTTCTGTTTTTATTCCTATCATTAAATATCTTTCATAATTATCAAGTATTGGAATTTCCTTGTAAGTGCAATATTTTTTTATTTTATTAAAATTGTCCTTTGATAATCTTGAAAACCTTATCTCAAAGATATAATTTAATTTAAATTTTTGTTTTAATCTTTCAAGATTGCCATTAAATAAAATTTTTCCATTTTTTAAGATAATTAATCTATCAACATGTTCTTGAGTTTCTGTTAATAAATGAGAAGTTAGAATGATTGATTTTCCTTTATTTTTTAGAGATTCTATAAAATGCCATAAAAGTTTTCTGTTTGAAAAATCAAGTCCTACAAAAGGTTCATCTAGAACAATAATTTCAGGTTCATGCAATAAAGATAAAACAATATTAAATCTAACTTTTTGCCCTCCTGAAAGTTCTCTTGGAAATTTATTTAAAGATTCATCCATTTTTAAGAAAGTCAGAAACTTTTCTGCTCTGTTTAGTGCTGTTTTTTCACTTAATCCTAAATTCAATCCTGTTATTCTAATGTTATCATATAAAGAAAGATCTGGAATAAAGGAAAGTTCTTGTGGAACAAATCCAATCTTAGATTTTTTGAAAAATTTTGGTTTTCCAAATATTTTTATTTTTCCTGCATATTTTTTTGAAATAATTCCTGAAATTAATTTTAAAAAAGTTGATTTTCCACTTCCAGACTTTCCAATAATAGCAAGAATTTCTGATTTTTTTAAATTCAGAGTTATATCTTTCAAAATTGCTTGGTTAGTATAAGAAAAACTAATTCTATTAGTTGATAGTGGTTTTTTAATTTTCTTTATTCTTGCAAATGCCTCTTTTATTTTCATAAGATAATAAATCAGCTTTTGTATTTAAAGTTTTGTTATTTTCAAAAAATGAAAAGATTTGTCAAAACAATTTACATTGTAACATCCTTGCTTTTTTGTTAATAATTTCATTTCTTAGGGATTTGATAAATAATAAGAATTTTAATTAATAGAGTCATAGGCATTATTAGAAGTATCCTTGATATTTTTTGCTTTTAAAAGATATATCTCTAATTTGTTATGTGCAATCTGAGAAAGTTATTTCTATTGATATCTTATTAGAGAATGAATTTTGAATTTTTTATATCTTGTGTGGCTAGATTGAAAACCGAATGATTTAAAAACCCTATTTATCTTGAAAATTTACCAAAAACTACATCGCTGAGTTCATTTAAATTCAAAGAATTCTGAACACAAGCGCATTATGTAGGAGGAATAAAATGACAGAATTAAGTCAAGAATTAAAGAAATCATTAAAAGAACTTAGAAAGAATTCAAAAGAAAGAAAATTTAATCAAACAGTGGATTTAATTATTAATCTTCAAAAATTTGATTTGAAAAAAGATAGTATCAACACTATTGTAAGTGTTCCTCATAAAATAAAGGATAAGAAAATTGCAGGGTTTATTGATGGTTCATCTAGTAAAATTAATACAATTCCTCCGAGTGAATTTGGAAAATATAAAGATAAAAAATCCTTAAAAAAATTAGTTAGAAAATATGATTTTTTCATTTCTCAAGCAAATTTAATGCCTAAAGTTGCTACTACTTTTGGACGTGCACTTGGTCCATTAGGAAAAATGCCAAGTCCTCAATTAGGAATTATTCCAAATGCAGATGATAAAATAATTGAAAATCTGATTAAAAAGATAAATACTAGTATTAAAATAAAAACAAAAGAAGCAAGCATCAAAGTTCCTGTAGGCAAACAAGATATGAAAGATGAGGAAATTGTTGAAAATGCAATGGCGATTTATAATTCTCTTGTTAAGGAATTTTCAAGAGGAAAAGATAATATCAAGAATATTGAAATTAAATTTACTATGACTAAACCTCAAAAAATAAAATTAAAATGAATCAGAATAAGAATAAAGAAAAAATAGAGCATAGAATAAACCCAATACCTGCAAGAAAGAAAAAGCTTGTAGATAGAATGAAAAACCTTCTTGAAACAAAAAAAACAGTTTTAATTGCATCAATAAAAAATCTTCCTGCAAAACAATTTCAAGAAATTTCAAAAATGTTAAGAGGAAAGGCAACAGTTCAGGTTCCAAAGAAAAGCTTAATATTCAGAGCTATTGAAAATTCAAAACAAAAAGAAGTAAAAGAACTAGAAGATTATTTTAAAGAAGGAGTTGCGGTTTTGTTTTCAGACATGGATGCTTTTGATATTGCAGGAGAATTGATTAAAAAGAAAACACCTGCTAAAGCAAAACCAGGACAAGAAGCTCCACAAGACATAGTTATCCGAGCAGGCCCTACAGATCTTGCTCCAGGACCAGCAATCTCTGAATTAGGAGCTGTTGGAATTCCAATTGAAATTAAGGAAGGAAAAATCAATATTAAGACAGATAAAACAATAGTTAAACAAGGAGAAAAAATATCTCAAGAAGTTGCAGATGTCATGTCTAAATTAGATATAAAACCTTTTTCAATAGGATTTATTCCTGTTTGTGCTTTTGATACTGAAGAGAAAAAATTATATAGTGAAATAAACATAGATACTGAAGAAACTATTAAAAACTTAGTGCAATCTTATTCAAAGGCATTGGCTTTTGCAGTTGAGATGGGTTATACTTCAAAAGACACTATTGGATTTTTATTAGGAAAGGCAAATTCTCATGCATTAAAAATAAATAGAACAATAACTGGTGAGCCAGAACCAGAGACACAAGTCCAGACACAAGAAGAAAAACCAACTGAAGAATCTAAACAAGAAAACAAAGAAGAAACTCAAGGCCCTTCAACAGAAGGTCTTGGAGCATTGTTTGGATAATTAAATACTCAACTAAATAAATAAAAAACAACAAAAAAATGGAAAACATATACTCTGCATTGCTTTTGCATAAAGCAGGACAAGAAGTGAATGAAGAAAACCTTAAAAAGGTTTTAACAGCTGTTGGAAAAACACCTGACGAAGCTCAGATAAAAAGTCTTGTTGCTAGTCTGAAAGATGTGGACATAGAAAAAGAACTTGAATCTGCAAGTTTAGCTGTTCCTAGTGGAAATGCTGGAACAAGTGGAACTGAAAGTTCAGGGGATTCTTCTAAAGCAGACGAAAAGAAAGAAGAGAAAAAAGAAGAAAAATCTGAAGCTGCAGCTGAAGGTCTTAGTGCATTGTTTGGTTAATTTTAATTTTTTAATTAAGCACTAAGTCCATAGATCTAGTTGGGACTTTTTAAACAATAAACTTTATAATGCTATTTTATGTTTTTCTTTAATGGTATGGTCATTATATAATAAAGAGGGAGAATTTCTACAACCTTTAAAATTTAGTAATAAAAAAACACAAGAAGATGTTGTAAATGAAATAGTCTCTAAAATAAAAAAAGGTGAAAAAATAATTTTTATTAGAGGAGTTTGTGGTACTGGAAAATCAGGAATTGCATTAAATATAGCAAAGGAACTTGGAAAAACAAGTGTTGTGGTTCCAGGAAAAAATCTACAAGCACAATATAAAGCAGATTATGAGATAAATAAATATCTTTTAAAAAATTCTAAGAAAAAACTTAATATAAGTGTAATGACTGGAAGAAAAAATCATAAGTGTAAATTTCTTGAAGAACAAAAAAATATACCTTTAAATAAAAAGTCTTATGAAACAGATAAAAATCTTTTAGATATTTTTAGTAATAAAAAGAAAAAAGAAAAAACTAGAGATTTTAGTGCTAATAATCCAAATATTCCTTGTAAAATAGAAATTAAAAAAAGAAATATCGGACAACTAAAAGAGTATATTAAACAAAATCCAAATGTAAATGTAAATAATTTTAATGAAATACAAGATGTAAAGAGAGCAAGTGTTGCTGCTGCATGCCCTTATTGGTCTCCGGTTTTGCCTGAAAAATATGAATTAAAAAACTTTCCTGAAAAAAATAAATTTTCTTATGTTGGAATAGATAATAAAAATTTTGTAGTTAATTGTGGAAAACCTGGATGCAAATTTTATGAACAATATCTCTCTTATGTTAATTCTGATGTTATTGTTTTTAATTCTCTAAAATACAAACTTGAAAGTGCCTTAGGAAGGAAGCCTATGACTGAAGTTGAAATTATAGATGAATGTGATGAATTTTTAGATAGTTTTTCAAATCAAAGAAGTATAAATATAAATCGTCTTCAAAATTCACTTATTAATTTATTTGGAATTAATGAAAATGCAGAAGATGTTATTGATGAATTATTAAAACTTATAAAACATTTTAAAAAAGATAAGAGAATTGATTCTCTTGCTGAAAATGGAAACATAATTGAGTTAAAAAAAACAGGAATATATGACATGATTAAACTAATACTAAAAAACCCCCAAATACTTGATGAAATAGATCCTGAAAGTTATCTAGTTGATGTTGAAGAAACATCAAGGATGTTTGAAGGATTCTTAAATGAAAGTTATATGAATATAACAAAAAAAGATGAACTCTTTATTGTAAATATTGTAACAACAAATCTTGCAAAAAGATTCAAAGAAATGGTGAGAAAGAACAAATCAATAGTCTTGATGTCAGGAACTCTTCATTCAGAACAAGTTTTGAGAGATATTTTTGGTTTAGAAAAATTTACTATTGTTGATGCTGAGACTTCTAATCCTGGAAAAATTGAAATTAGGAGAACAGGTCTTGAAAAAGATTGCAAATATTCTAATTTTTCTCAAGGAAACCATACTCGTAAAGATTATCTTGATGCGCTTGAATCTTGCTTAAAAGAAGCTCCTCGTCCAACTCTTGTTCATGTAAATTCTTTTGGAGATTTACCTAATGAAAAAGAAAAAGAAGAATTTAATCTAAAAAACCTAATTTCAAGACAAGAACTCAAAGAAGAACAATTTTCTGATAATACTGGAGAGATTGTTAAAGAATTTAAATCTGGTGAAAGAGATATATTCTTCTCAACTCGTGCTTCAAGAGGAATGGATTTTCCTGGAGAACAATGTCGCTCAATTATATTTACAAAATATCCTAATCCGGATGTTAAAGATGCTTTTTGGAGAATTCTTCATAAAACACATCCAGGACAATATTGGGAATTTTATAAAGACAAGGCTTCTAGAGAATTGTTTCAAAAACTTTATAGAGGGTTAAGATTCAAAGAAGATTTTGTTTTTGTTCTTTCTCCTGATTCAAGAGTTTTAAATGTATTAGAAACTCATGTTACTGGAAAAAATTCTTAAAAATCTTTTTAATATTTTAGAAATGCAGGATAAAATTTAAACTTTGTTCATTAAAAGGAAATTGATAATAAAGACTTTTGGTATCTAAGCAAGATATTTTCATAAATATCTAGATATGTTCTTGAATCTTATTAAAAAGGATTATCAATACTAAAAACTCATGAATTTATGTTATTGAAAGATTTTTTAAAATTAAAATATGCAACGCCGCCACCCCGAATCGAACGGGGATGCCCCGAAGGGCCCTGGTCTCAAGCCAGGTGCAATACCTTTATGCGATGGCGGCATAGAAATAACATTAATTCCTTATTTAAAAAGCTTACCTAAATAGATCTTTTATTTTTTTGAAAAAAGGTTTTTTTATTTTTATTGGTTTATTTTTTTCATCAATAATTTCATATTTTATCCTTGGTTTTTCTTTTAAAATTGGTGCTTCTTCAGCAAGTTCAATTTGTGCTTTTTTAAGAGAAGTTTCTACAAGAGTTTTAGTGTATCCTTGATTAATTAATGCCCATTTAAGAGATTCTGAAGTATATCCTTTTTTGAGATTTTTCTTAAAGTATTCAATAACTCTTCTCCTGTAGTTTGTTGCCATAAAATATTAAAGAAAAGAGCATTTAAATAATTTAAGTTTTAGAAATTTCAAGAGGTCTTGCTTTTTTGAAAAATTTCTTTGATCTTTTTAATCTTGATAAAGATTCAGAATAAATTGTAATTAAAATATCTCCTTTTTTTATCTTATCTCCTGTTTTTTTATGTAAATAAATTCCTGCTCTTATATCTGTAGGTGCTCCTGCTAATCTTGCTAAAATTGAAATATCCTTGTTTTTTGTCCTTGTTATTTTTCCAGAATAATAAGATTTAATGTTTGATTTGTATTTTGCATATTTTATATTGCTTAAATTTCCTTTTTGTTCAGTAATTATTTCTTTAAATTTAGAAAATGCTCTTCCGGATATTAATTCTTTTCGTGCTATTTCTTCTCCCTTTCCTTTTTTTGCTTTTCCAGATAATTCTAATATCTGTCCTGCAAGAAAAATAGATTTCTCTCTTAAATCAACAGAGGCAGAAGGAGAATTTTTAAGGACTTCTAGAACATCAGAAAGTTCAAGTAAGGGACCAACTCCTTTTCCAATAGGTTTATTTCCTAGAGTCAAAACAACTCTTATTTTCTTTTTAAAATGCCTTGCTATTTTTTCAAAATCTTTTTTTAAGTCCTGGGCTTCTTTGAATGAAACTTTGGCTCCATTTCCATAAGGAATATCTATTAGAATATGTGTAGAACCTGCAGCAATTTTTTTTGAAAATATTGAAGCTAATAATTGTGACCTTGGATCTATATTAAGAGATTTTTCTATTTGAATTAATTTTGTATCAACAGGAACAAGACCAAGAGCCCCTCCCCAAACTAAACATCCTGAAGTTTTGTTTATTATTTTTTTTAATTCTTTAATACTAAAACTTACTTTAGCTACAGCCCCTATTACATCTGCTGTTCCTGCTGCTGAAGTTATGGCTCTAGAAGAATTTTTTGGAAATATTAAACCTAAGGAAGAACATATAGCAACAACTATTGGAGTTGTTCTATTTCCAGGAATTCCTCCAATAGAATGTTTATCAACAATTAATTTATTATTTAATTTTAATTTGTTTCCAGATTCAGACATACTTTTAATTAAATTTATTGTTTCTTTAAAATTCATTCCTTGTTGATACATTGCTGAAATAAATAATGCAATTTCTGCTTCTGACAATGCATTTTTAGAGATATCTGATACAATAAGATTGATTTCTTTTTGATTTAAAGTCTTTCCATTTAATTTCTTTTTTATATACTCTAAGGTTTTTGAATAAGTTGCAAAAGAAACTTCTACTTTTTGTTTGTTTTTTAAATCATATCTTTCATGAAGTTCAGAAGAAATTGCAATTCTATTTTTCTTTATCATGCCTTCTGTTATATCAACAATTGTAGAAATTTCAAGAGGTTTTTCAGATAATGTTTTGATTAATATTCTATCTTTTGCATGCACTCCTAATTTTTGTGCTGTAGATTTATCTAAAATAACAACAGGCAAGCCAGCAGACCATTTTAATAATTTTATTTTTAATCTCATTTTATCTCTTCTTGATCAAATTCTAAAAGAATTGAAGGTGCTTTTTTCTTACGATACAATTCAAGAATAATTAATAAATAAGCAATTATAAGAGGTCCTAAAATAAATCCAAGTATCCCAAATAAAAACAACCCTCCTATCATTCCTATAAGAATCAATGCTGAATGCATTTGAGTTCTTTTTGAAACTATTAATGGTCTTACAACATTATCACCTAATGTAGAAATTAATCCAAAAAATGTTAATCCTATTGCAGAAAAAGTATTTCCTCCAATTAATAAAAACAAAGCAGTAGGAAACCAAATAATAGTTGTTCCAATGACTGGAAAAATACCTGCTAAACAAGCAAGTAAAGTCAATAAAAGAGCATTAGGAACTTTCATTAATGCAAATCCTATACCTACAATAAGACCTTGCATAATTCCTACAATTACTTGTCCGTAAATAACTGATGCAGTTATTCCCTTAGTATATTCAAAAAACTTTTTTTCTACTTCTCTTGAAAAAGGCATTATACTCTTTAAATATAAAATCAATTCTTCTTGATCTCTTAATGTAAAGAAAAAAGTAAATGCTATAACAACAATATGTAAAAAAATAGTTGGAAAATTAAGAATAATGTTTGAAAAGAAATTTGAAGAAGCATTTGCTAGTTGAGAAATAAATGAAGAGATAATGTTTCCTACTTCATTTGAAAATTCTTGTGAAGCAAAAAGGTTTGGAAAAATTCCTTTTAATGCTGTTATTATATCTAGTTGTTGTGATGCTTTATATATTTTAAAGGATTGCTTGATTAAAATTGGTGTGAAAAACCACATGGGTAATAAAATAATTAAAAATAAAAATCCTGAGATTATTGTTGCAGAAAGGCTTCTTGATTTAATCAAAGAACAGAGTTTTTTATATGCAGGAGTAAAAATAAATGCAAGTAAAACACCTGTTATAACAGAGAGTAAAATTGGTTTAACTAAAAAAAACAAAGCTACAAAAAGCACTGCAAAAATAGCTCCAATTGTTAAGTTTTTAATATCAGATTCTTTCATTCTTTCCTCTTTAAATCTAAAGTTTTTTAGAATTTATAAATGTTTGCTGAAAAAATAGTTATTAAAAAAAATAAAAAAATAAAAAAATAAAATTGGTTTATTTACTCCAAGCTGCTATTCCAATAATTATTAAATTAACTACTGGAATTAATGTCAATATTGCCCACCAACCAGGCTTACCTATTTTTTCAAAAGTTTTCCATATCCAGATAATGCTGAATACTGCAAAAGTTAATTGAGCAATTACATTTATGAAAGGTATGAAAAATCCTATTAAAAGTAACCATGGCCACCAATGCATACCTGAAGCTCTAAATGAAATTATTGCTGGTCCAATTCCTGGAATCCAAGCTAATCCATACATAGGGTCTTTTGCTTTTTTACCAATTGACATAAATGCAATAGATAAATAAACATACAAACCAAGACTTATAAGAATTGTAAATATTAACATTCCTGCTAACATTGCTAAAATTCCTCCATCTGTAGTTCCATTTTCAATTCCTTGAATAAAGGGTAGTGATTGTAGTATCATGTTTAACATTTTTATTACCTCCTTTCATTTTTTAAACTCTAATTAATCCAGTATTAGTATAGCTTGGGCAAATATTTATCCTTGGATTTAAATCTTGTCTTTCTCTTATTAAATTTTTAAAAGTCTTTAATGCTTGTTTAGGAGTATTATTTGTTTCACTTAAATGAGCTAATGAAATATTTTTTAATTTATTTCTTGCATGTTCTAAAACTGAAATTCCTGAATTTAAATTTGAAGAGTGTCCTTTATCAGAGAGAATTCTTTTTTTTAAAAAAAATGGATAGGGTCCTTGCTTTAACATTTGAATATCATGGTTTGATTCTAAAACAACTGAATCACAATCTGAAATACTCTCTAGAACATTTTTACAACTTGAACCAATATCTGTTACAATAGAAAGTTTTTTAGAATTTTGTATTTTAAATGATACTGGATCTGAAGCATCATGAAATTTTGAAAAAGATTGTATTTCCATTCCTCCTAAATTAATTGTTTCAGAATTTTTAATTTTATTAATTAAATTTTTTTGAGAAGTTAAAAAAGAATTATTTATTGTCCCTGATGTTGCAAAAATAGGTATTTGAAATTTTCTTGCTAATACATCTACTCCTTTAATATGGTCAGAATGTTCGTGAGTTACAAAAATACCTTTAATTTTATGAGGATTTTCCTTAAGAATAGAAAGTTTTTCTAAAATCTGCTTGCAAGAGATTCCACAATCAACCAAAATTGAAGAATTTCTCTTGGAATTAGAAACATAAAAAGAATTTCCTGAACTTGAAGAAGATAGTGAAGAATATCTTAGTGTCATTTAAAACTCCATAAAATATTCTTGTTTTAATTTAGTTAATGAATCTTTTTCAAATACATTTAATCCATTCTTATTTGCAGATTTTAAAATCTTGTCAAATTTATCTGCATCTTTATATTCTTTTATTTTTTCTGGAAGTGATATTCCTGAAGACATATTAAATATTTTAAATTCAGAATTGAGATTTCCAATAGTTGAATAAGGAATCTCTTCAGAAGATAAGATTGAAGGCCCAGTTGTTTCAATAAAACAATATCCTGTATTATTTAAAGAATGCTCTAAAGGGCATTTTATACCTACAGATTTGTGTCTTTCTTGGGGATAATAAATAATTGATGTTTCATAACCCATTTCTTTTAATAAAAACACCAAAAGGTTTGATTTTTCCTCGCATATTCCTTGATTTTCATACAGAACTTCATAAGGATATCTTAAATAAGTTGAGGAAATATTCCAGGTTCCTAGAGTAAAATTTGTTTTTTTGTCTGTTTCTTTATATGGAATGTTTTGAACCAAACTTATTGCTATTCTCGCTTGATCTGTTTTGTCTGAAGTTAAATTTTGTATTTGAGATACAAGAGGTAATAAAAAACTTTTTTGAAATTTATTATTTATTACATAAAGATTTATGTCTCCTTGTTTAAATTTATTTTCTTCTGAATATGTTTGAATTCTGGAAATATTTTTAGAAAGATAATCATAAACTCCTTTGTAAACTGTAAAAGACAAATTTTTTCTTTCTTTATCAAGAACATAATAAAGAGAAATTTCTCTTGGGAAAGTTTTAAATTCTGAAGAACAATCCTTTCCATTAATAGAAGTATTTTCAGGACATCCACAATTACTTGCGTTTTTTATCAAATTTCCATTATTACAATAATATGGAGGAATTTTTGAACAAAAACCAGATTCAGTTCCATCTCCACACATCTCTATTGAACCTGAAGGAAGTGCAGTAATTAAAAAATATGTTCCAATAAGAAGAACCATTAATATTAAAAATGAAGATACAACTATTATACTATTTGAACTTATTTCCCCTTTTTTCATATTTTGTCAATGAAAAAAGTATTTATAATTGTTTGGATGAATTTATTCCAAATAAAATGCTGGTTGTGAGGGCCGTGCCTTTTTTGCCTTGTTTTCTGGATCTACTTCTCCTGATTTGACTTCAGAATCTGCTGATGAATAAATTTCTACTTTTTTTCCAAGTTCTTTTTCTAGGAGATTTTTATCAAACTTGTCTTTTTCAGGAGGAATTGTGTAAATATTGATTTTTTCTTTATTAGAATATTTTTCAACTATTGGTTTTAGAGTTTGAATTAATTTTTGATTTATATCTTTCTTAGAATCTTGTTTTTTATTTTTTAATTTGTTTTCATCAACTTTTGGCCATTCTGAAAGAGAAATAAAATTCTTTCCAGATTTGTTGTTTCCTATTTTTTCCCAAAGCTCTTCTGCAAGATGGGGACAAAAAGGAGATATTAATTTTAATGCTGATTCTAAAGTATTTTTTGAAACTTGTTCTTGTTCAGAGATTAAATCAAATAATTCTCTAATTTCAATTGTTGCTTTTCTATATTCATAAATTTCTTCAAGATATTTTGTGACATTTCTTATTGTCTTATTTAATTTTATTTCAATTTCTAAAGAATCTTTTCCAATTTTAATATTTTCATATGTTTCAATTATTTTATTTATGAATTTTAAACTTCCTTGAATTTCCTTGTCAGACCAATCAATATCCTTGTCTGGACTAGCAAGACTTGATAAAAAAAATCTTGCTGTATCTATTCCATATTTATCTGAAACTGTTTCTGGTAAAACACAAGTTTCTGGTTTTGATTTACTCATCTTTACTCCTCCTTCTCCTCTTAACATTCCTTGATGGAATAATCTTGGAGCTGGTTCTCTAAAATTAATCAAACCCAGATCAGATAGAAATTTTGTATAAAATCTACAATAAATCAAATGCATGCAAGCATGTTCTGCTCCTCCGATATATAAGTCAATAGGCATCCAATAATCTGCTTTTTTCTTATCAAAAATTTCTTTATTATTTTTTGGATCACAATATCTTAAAAAATACCAGGATGAATTAACAAAAGTATCCATTGTTTCTGTTTCTCTCCTTGCTGTTTGACCACATTCTGGACATTTTGTTTTTATCCAATTCTCATTTGTTTCCAGAGGATTACCTTTTCCAAAATCAACTTTTTTTGGAAGTTTTACTGGAAGGTCTTTTTCTTGTACAGGAACTGTTCCACATTTCTCACAATAGATTATTGGAATTGGAGTTCCCCAGTATCTTTGCCTTGATATTCCCCAATCTCTTAGTTTATAATTAATTGTTTTTCTTGCTTTTTTATTTTTAGAAAGCCAGTTAGTTATTTCATCTATTGCTTCTTGATTATCCCAATTATTAAATTGTTCTGAATTAATAAGTCTACCTTCTCCAGTAAATGCACGAGACATTTTTTCTGGATTTATTTCATAATCTTCTGGTTGAATGACTATTTTTATTGGAATATTGTATTTTTTTGCAAATTCAAAATCTCTCTGGTCGTGAGCTGGAACTGCCATAACCATTCCTGAACCATATTCAGCTACAACAAAATTTCCTGCATAAATAGGAACTTTTTCATTTGTAGCTGGATTGATTGCATAACTTCCTGTAAAAACTCCTTCTTTTTCTAGTTCTCCAGACTCTCCTGGTTTCTCAGAAACAGATTTTATTTTTTCAAGAAATTTTTCAACTTCTTTTTTTTGTTTTTTTGTGACTAAATCAAAAAGTTTATCATGTTGAGCAGAAACTACCATAAAAGTAACTCCAAAAAGTGTATCCGGACGTGTTGTAAAAATTGGAAATTTTGTTTTTTCTTTTTTATTATCTGGGTTTTCAACAACAAAATCAATCTCTGTTCCATGAGATTTGCCAATCCAATTTTTTTGCATTGCTATTGTTTTATGGGGCCAATTCAGTTTTTTATGGTCTTCTAAAAGTTCATCAGCATAATCTGTGGTTTTCAAAAACCATTGTTTTATTTTTTTTATTTGAACATTTGTATTATCGTGTCTCCAACACTTTCCATTAACAACTTGTTCATTAGCAAGAACAGTATTACATTTTTCACAAAAATTAACTGAAGAAGTTTTTTGATATGCTAGACCTTTTTTTAACATTTTTAAGAAAATCCATTGATCCCATTTATAATATTCTGGGTCTGCTGTGTTAACAACGCGAGACCAGTCATAACTCAAACCAAGATTTTTTTGTTGTTTAATATAATTTTTAATTGATTTTTTAGTATAATCTTCTGGATGTTCTCCAACAGAAATTGCAGCATTTTCTGCAGGTAAGCCAAGAGCATCAAAACCCATTGGATGCAAAACATTGAAACCTTGCATTATCTTGGATCTTGAATGTATGTCACCTATAATATAATTCCAGGCATGCCCCATATGTAACCCAGAACCAGAAGGATATGGAAACATTTCAAGAATATAATATTTAGGTTTTTTTGATTTCTCAGAAACTTCAAAGACCTTTTCATCTTCCCATGCTTTCTGCCACTTGCTTTCTGTTTTTTTAAAATCTATTTTTGGTTTTGCCATTTTAGACATTCTTATATTATTTTTATTATTTAAGAGAGTTTTTAAAATTATTTAAAATAAACAGAATAACTTACATTATGCATGTGTCCTTCTGCTTCAATTTCTACTTCTGTTGCTCCTTGAGGAAAGGATTTCATTCTTTTTCCTGGAGAAGGATTAACTCTATATTGATAAAATCTTTTTTTCTTAATATCATAATGAGTTGCTTTTTCTCTTATTGGAGTTCTGAAGATTGCTTCTTTTTCACTGTGGGAAATTATTTCATCAGAAGCTAAAAGTTCAATTGCCATTATAAAAACCTCCTGCAAATTTAGTTAAAAGATTGTTTATTTTAAAAGTCATTTTTCCTTGAAAAGTTTATTTAGAAAAATAACTCTCTATAAAATTAAGAGAGCTAATACTAACACAATTAATAAATTCATACTCTGGTATCTTGTTATTTGTGCTAGTTTCATTATCTATTTTTTAGACAACCAATATTTTTAAATATTGCGTTTTTCTCTAATTTAAGTAATAAATCATAAAATTGCAAAATTTTATGATTAATATACAAAATGCCAAAAGAAAAAATTCAGATAAATTTTAATAAGCAGGTTTTCTCTAGTAACAGCTCAGAAGCATTTTCTCTTTATGACAAAAGTTGTTTTGGAGAACCAGATGAGAATAAAGATAAAATTAATTATGGATTTTCAGAAGCAATATACCTTGTTGAAAAAAATAAAGCAGAAGCTATAAAAGATAAAAAATTTATAAATAAAGAAGATTTAATGAAAAAAATTTCAAGAATGGATAAAAAAATCTATTTGAAATATGCTGTTTACAAGGATTTAAGAACAAAGGGATATATTGTCAAAACAGCATTAAAATTTGGTGCTGATTTCAGAATTTATCCAAAAGGAAAAAGACCTGGAGAAACTCATGCTAAATGGATTGTTTTTGCAGAACATGAAACTAAAAAAACATCTTGGCAAGAATTTTCTGCAAAAAACAGAGTTGCTCATAGTACAAAAAAAAATCTCCTACTTGGAATAGTGGATGAAGAACAAGATGTTACTTATTATGAAGTTTCTTGGATAAAACCTTAATAAAAATGCCTCAACAAGATACAACCCAAATAAAGGAAAAAATTTTAAATTTTTTAGAAAGAAAAGGTCCTAGCTTGCCAGTTCATATAGCAAAAGAAATAGAAGTAAGTGGTTTGTTTGCATCAGCATTTTTATCTGAATTAATTTCAAATAAAAAAGTTAAGATTAGTCATATGAAAATTGGTAATTCTCCTTTGTACTATATTCCAGGACAAGAAAACAAACTTGTAGAATTATCAGATAATCTAAAAGGCAGGGAGAGGGAAGCTTATGATTTACTTTTTAAAGAAAGATTCCTCAAAGACGATGAACAATCTCCTCCGATTCGTGTTGCATTAAGGTCAATTCGTGATTTTGCTATTCCTTTTAAGGATAATTCAGGAGATATTTATTGGAGATTTTTTACAACTCCTGAAGAAGATTTTAAAAAACAAAATTCCAATGAAGAAAATCTTGATATTTTTAATAAAGAGGATTCTAAAGAAGAAAAAGAAAATTCTCAACCTAAACAAATTCCAGAGGATAATCAACAAAACACAAATGATGAAAAAAACAATTCAAAACAAGAAAATAATCAACAAAACACAAATGATGAAAAAAACAATTCAAAACAAGAAAATAAAAAGAAATCAAAAAAAACCACAAAAAAAGTTTCAAGAAAAAGTC
>CAYWQI010000001.1:0-17927 GCA_964460535.1 Candidatus Woesearchaeota archaeon | reverse complement strand
CAAGAAAATAAAAAGAAATCAAAAAAAACCACAAAAAAAGTTTCAAGAAAAAGTCCTGCAAAAAGCAATAAATTTTTTGAAGAAGTTAAAAACTTTCTTAATAACAAAAATATTCAGATAATTGGAGTTGAGGGAGTTGGAAAAAATAATTTAGCCCTTAAAATATCAGAAAAAGGACAAGAAAAATTAATAGTTTGCTATAATAAAAAAAGAGTTGGAGAAGCAGAGATTATCAAGGCATACAAAAAATCTTCTGAAATGGGTTTGCCTTTTGATATTTTAAGTAAAGGAGACCCTCTTAAAAAAATTCAAGATATGTTAAAAGCCTCTAAAAGTCTTGAAAACATGCAAAAACTTGAATAGTAAATTTTAAAAACTCTTAACTTGAAGTTTAAACATGGGAAAAATAAAAAATCGTTTAGTAAAAAGAACTGCAGAAACACTAGTTGAAAAAGAACTTCCTTTTAAAGAGGATTTTGATGATAATAAAAAAGTTCTTTCTAATAGAATGCCAAGTAAAAAAATAAGAAATCAAATTGCAGGATATGTTACAAGACTAAAAAAGAATGAGTTGAAGAAACTAAAACAATTAGAATCAAATTAAAATGTCTGAACAAGAGAACTCTAAGGAAAAGAATCAAGAAATTCAATCTTCTAAAGAACCTGAAAACCAAGATACAAAATCTGTTTATATTGGAAAAAAACCTTTTTTGAATTATATAATAAATTCTAAGAAAAAATTTACTTCTGATGGATTGGATGAGATTGTAATAAAATCAAGAGGAAAACTAATTAATAGAGCAGTTGATTTAGCTGAAGTTTTAAAGAAAAATCCTCCTGCTGGTCAAGATATTAAAATTGAAAAAATTGAAATAGGTAGTGAGATGTTCAAGAATGATAAAGGAAAAGAAATTAATGTTTCTACAATTGAAATATTTATTAAAGCAGAACCAAAAGCTGAATAATGAGAATTATTTTTTATTTTTAAGAAGTTTGTCTATTTTTTTTTCAACTCTTTGCAAATCTTCTTGAATAAATTGAAGAGTTTTTTTCTTTTTTTTATTTAAAATTAAATTCATTATTTGAAAAATAATCCAAAAAACAACAACTAAACCTGCAGCACTTAACCATAAAGCAATTTCTCCAATATTCTGCAAAAGCCAGATAGAAAATCCAGTTAATTCATTTATTTCTGTCATGTTTTGCATTTTATGATTCCTCTTTATTTATATAATAAAAGATGTTTATAAAAGTTGGGAATACAAGTATCTATAATAATTGCTACAAAAATAAAAACTAAATACCTTCTTGAAAGAATCTTAATATTAAAAATTTTGGGGCTTAAACCTAATAATTTGTGAGATGTTTTCTAATAATAAGGAATTCAAAGACACAAATATCAAAGAAAACTTCAGAAGATATTAATTAAAATTTTTATTATTTTTTAAATTACAGATATTAAAAATTATTAAGAAGAATATAAATTTTTTACAAGATACTGAATAAACCCAAAACTTTTAAACCATCTATGAATATCTAATCCTATGGCTGCTTAGCTCAGTTAGTAGAGCACGACTCTCATGAGGTCGGGGTCCTGGGTGCAAGTCCCAGAGCAGCCATTTTATTTTTAATAAAAATTGGAATATGATAATCATAATTACAAAAATAAAACTAAATACTCTCTCTTAAGAAAAATTAATAGTAAAAACTTTAGGATTTAATCATAAAAATTTGCAGAAATATTTCTCAATACTAAGAAAATTCAAAGGCACAAATATCAAAGAAAACTTCAGAAGATATTAATTAATCCATTAAATCTAGAAAGAAGAAAATTATTAAGTAGACCTCAAGTGTTACTCGTTACAAAAATTAGAAAGAGGTTTATTCTAAGAATTTAATTTAAAAATCTCAAACTTGTTTTTCTCTCTTAAAACCTGATTTTTCAGGAATAATATGAAAATGCACGTGTTGAACAGATTGTCCAGCTGATTTTCCATTATTTTGAACAATCTTTATTCCTTCTGCTTTTCCTTCTTTAATTAATTTTAAACTCTGTTCTTTTATTAAAGAAATTAATTCACTTCCTAAATCTGCTGGAAGATTGAATATATTCTTATAATGTTTTTTAGAAATAACTAAACAATGGCCTTCTACAACAGGATTAGCATCATTTATAATAAAAAAATTATCATTTTCTAAAATTTTTTCTGCAGGAATTTCTCCCTTAGATATTTTGCAAAACACACATTCTTGATTTTGTTTTTCTTTTTCCATATATAAAAAAAGAGTTCATTATTTAAATAACTTTTGTAAAAATTGTATTTAATAACATTAACTATAAATAATAAATCATATACATTTCCTGAAAAAGGATTAATAGTAAAAACTTTCAGAGCTTAAATATAGCAAGGTATAGAAATATCCTCTAATAATAGAAAAATTCAAATGCACAGATATTCAAGAAAACCCCTGTTATATGAATTAAAAGCCCTATTACTCATCAAGTCTAGAAGAAAGAAAATCATTAAGAATAATATGCCTTGGTTAATAGGTATGTAAAATTAATTAAAAAAATAAAAATAAAAAAATTCAACTTTCTCTTTCAAGATTTTTAATAAATAAAAATAAATTTATTATATAAGAAATTATCTTCTTTTTTTCTTAGAAGATTTTTTCTTTTTGCTTTTTTTCTTAGCTGCTTTCTTTTTAACTGCTTTTTTCTTTGTCTTCTTTTTAGAAGACTTTTTTCTTACAGCTTTTTTCTTAGACTTTTTCTTAACAGGCTTTTTCTTTGCTGTTTTTTTCTTTGTCTTTTTTCTAGCTGTTTTCTTTTTTACAGTTTTTTTCTTAGCTGCTTTTCTTTTTTTAGCTGCCATTATCAGACACCTCTCTTTTTTAATTAAATATATTAAAGATTTAATCTTTAAAAACTCTTCGGTAATTTAGAAAAAAATGATTTTGATTAAAAATTAAAATAAAATCTAATTTTAATTTGTCGACGGAAAAAACAATCTTTATTTTAGAATAATTAATTTATAATTTTTCCTGCTTTTTCAAATTCAATTTCTTGATAAATTAATTTTCTTAAAGTTTCTTTTAGTTCAGAAATTTTTACTCTGATTTGTTTTTTTGTATCTCTATCCCTAATTGTTACATCTTTTTTATTTGGAGATTTATCGTCGATAGTTATACAGTAGGGGGTTCCAATCTCATCATTTCTTGCATAACGTTTTCCTATGCTTCCGGATTTATCATAAGCAACATTAAATTCTTTTTTAAGTTCATTAAAAATTTCTTGAGAAATTTTTTCATATTGGGTTTTTTTAATTATAGGAAAAATAGATGCTTTTATTGGAGAGAGTTGCGGAAGTAACCTAAGTACGGTTTCTCCTTTTTTATTTTTTCTGTAAGCATCAAATAAAAAAACCAGCATTGCTCTTTCAACACCTAAAGAAGGTTCTGAAATTACTATTGGAGATATCTTTTTCTTTTTTTCTTCAGAAAAATACTTTAAATCTTTTTTTGAATTATTTTCATGTTGTGAAAGGTCATAACAACCTCTATCTGCAATTCCTTGAAGTTCTTTCCAACCAAAAGGAAAATTGTATTCTAAATCCCAAGTATCTGTTGCATAATGAGATTTTTCATCTGGAAGATGTTGGCGAATTCTAAAATTATTCTTATTTGCTCCAAGATTAAAAAACCATTCTAACTCAACAGCAATCCAATAAGCATGCCAAGGAAGTTTTATTGTTTTGTTTTCTAATGCAGTAGAAATTTTCATCTTCACTGGTTTTTTATTCTTTAATTGCATTTCTGAAGAATATATTAAAACCTCTACATTAGGGATTTTATGAGGGCATGTTTCTATTTTAGCAGGATCAATAAAATATTCGATTTCCATTTGTTCAAATTCCCGTGAACGAAATAGAAAATTTCTTGGAGCTATTTCATTTCTAAAAGATTTTCCTATTTGTGCTATTCCAAAAGGAAGCTTCATTCTTGAAGTATCTAGAACATTTTTAAAATTAGCAAAAATTAATTGAGCTGTTTCTGGCCTTAGATATGCTTTAAGAGAATCACTTTCTATTGGCCCTACAGAAGTTGTAAACATTGGAATAAATTTTCCCTTATTTTCTAAATCATTTGAATTGCATTTATCACATCTTGCAGAAGATAATTCTGATTCATCTACTTTAAATTTATTTTTACAATTTTTACATATAACAGCAATATCTACAAAATTTTCTACATGTCCTGAAGCTTCCCAAACTTTTGGATGAGTTATAATTGCCCCATCTATTCCAACTATATCTTCTCTTTGCTGAACATGAAAATTCCACCAATGCTTCTTAATATTGTTCTTTAATTCAACTCCCAAAGGACCAAAATCCCAGAATCCTGCAAGACCTCCATAAATATTTCCTGAATTAAAAACAAATCCTTTTTGTTTACAGAAATTTGCCATATCTTCAATTGTTAGATTTTCTGAATTCTTTTCTTTTTTTGCCATGGAATATCAAGAAAAATTAAGTTTATAATGTTTTTTGTTTTTGAAGGGGAAAAAGAAAATGCAAATGCAGTCGCCGTAGGCGAAGTTAATGGCAAGTATTTTCAAATTTAATTGATCGAGTGATATAATTGAATTTTTAATATAAGAGAATATCTTATTTAATTTTTCAAGAGAGATTTTTTCTTGTAATTATCTTATTAAGTAATCCTCTACTATTCTCCGATAATTTTAATCAGAATTTTTTTATCTCTTTGTCCATCAAATTCTCCATAAAAAATTGTTTCCCAAGTACCAAAATCAAGTTTTCCTTCACTAATAGATACTGTTGTTTCTCTTCCCATGATTGTCCTCCACAAGTGTGAGAAACCATTGTCTTCTCCTGTTTGATGGTGATTGTAATTAAAATTCTTTGGAGCTAATTTTTCAAGCCAGTTTTGAAAATCTTGAATTAACCCACTTTCATTGTCATTAATAAAAACACTTGCAGTTATATGCATTGGATTAATTAAAACAAGACCTTCTTTAATTCCGCTTTCATCAACTGCTTTTTGAACTTCATTTGTGATATTTATAAAATCAATTCTTTTTTCTGTGTGTAATTTTAAGTGATGTGTGTAGGTTTTCATTTTAATATCTCTTCTAAAAGTTCAGGGAATTCTGTTGTTCCCATGTCTTCTTCTGTAAAGTGGCCGAGGTTTTTTAATTTTATGTTTTTTCCTTCAAGTTTTTCTTTAAATATATCTGCACTTTCTATTATTTCTTCTCTATCATTTGAAATAAAAATTATAATATCTCCAACATTGTCTTTTATTTTATCTGAAATTTTAAAATTATAAAAATCTTTATAACATTGTTCATAAAAATCTGGACAAATTACTGCTGGAGCAACTAAAATTAATTTTTCTATTTTCCTTTCTGTTTCTCCTAGCCATCTAACTAAAAAGGCACAACCTAAACTATGCCCAATTAAAATTGTCTCTTCATTGATTTTTAATCTTTCAAATTCTGTTTTCCATTTTTCATAATTGGGACAAGAATTATTTGGCATTAAAGGAACTTCACAAGAAATATCTTGTTTTTCTAATTCTTGCTTTATCCAAGGTAACCACGCTCTTTTATTTATTTTAGGTTCTCCTGATTCTAATTTTTCTTTATCATGAAAACAAGAGCCGTGGACTATTATTACATTTTTCATTTCAATCTTCTCCCATGAACTGCTAAATATCTTCTAATAAAATAATTAACAAAACCTTGTTCTCCACGAGTAAATGCTTTATAATATGAACTTCTGTTTTTGTATTCTATGATTAACATGGGATAACCTTTTTCCCATAAAAGATAATTCATAATAAGTCTTCCTATTCTTCCATTTCCATCTCCAAAAGGATGAATTTTTTCAAACCTATAGTGAGCAATTGCAGAAATCTCAACAGGATTTACATCTAATTTATTTATGTCCTTAAAATAATTCTTCATTAAATTTTCAATGTCCTGCCAATCTGGAGCAAGATATGGACCTACTCGAACAAAAAAGTCTCTATATCTTCCAGAAATATCTGATTTAGTATTTCCAAAAATATCCTGATGCCATTTTAAAATTAAGCTTTTATTTAATCTTTTTTGATTCTTTAACATCTCTAAAAAAACTTTGTTATGTGCTTCTGTTTCCTTAATGTCTCTTAATGGGCGATTTGGAGATATCTTGTCTTCAATTATTTCTCTTGCCTCTTCCAAGGTAATAGTTGAACCCTCTATTGCATTGGTATTGTATGTAAAGGCAATTGAAATTTCTTGAAGTTCTTTTTCTTTGGCAGATTTAGGCATTCTTTTCCACTCTATTTGAAAATTTTTTTTAATTTTTTCAAGTTTTTCATATAGATCTTTTTTTGATTCCTTGAGTAATTGTTCTTTTATCTTCTCTATATCTTTTGGAATTTTTTGACCAAGGTATTTTTCCTTAGTAACCACTTTATTATTTTTTCTAAAAGAATGTTGCAGATAATAATATTCTTTATTTCCTTTTTTTCTTTGTATTATTCTCATGGATATACTACCCTTACATTATTTATAAATTTTGCTATTTTTGATGTTTTGTAATGGTAAGAATAATCAAACAGGTATAAGGAGAATTATTTTTACAAAAGAGCTGATTTCTTGTAGTTCTTTTTGCATTAATGCTAGAAATTTTATATATTTGTATAAAATTTGCAAATCATTTTATTACTTCAGATCTCGGTGTTCTTAAGGATTTCTATCACATTTTTCATCTCAAAAACTCCAAAATCTCAGGAATTTTATTTATTTCATTAAAATGTCCTGAGTTGTGTTTAATTTTTATTTTTGCTCCTAAATTATTTTTAAATTTGTCTTGTTCTTCAAAAGGAACATAAGGATCATCATTTGAAAAGATTGCAAGAAAATTATCTGTGTGGTCTTTTATTCTATTAAAATTTATTTTACTATTTATCCAAGGATGTGCTATTTCAAGTTCTTCTTGTTCTAAATTTATAATATCAAACCAACCAGCTACAAAAACACATCCTGCAATTCTTTTATGTTTGTGAAGTTTTTCTAAATATCTTAAAATTGTTTGACAACCAATACTATGTCCAATAAAATAAGTTTCTTCATCTATATCTTCAGGATTTATTTCACACTCAAGAAAATTTATCCATTGTTCTATTTTAGGATTATTAGTATTTGGCATGTCAAAAGAGATTACTTTAAAACCTTTTTTTGAAAGTTCTTGTTTTAACCAGTTGAACCAACCTCCTTCAGAAGAACCACTATTCTCAATCTCGCTCGAATTGTTATTCTTTATCTTCGCAATATCTTCTCGCGAACTTGGTCTCCAACCATGAATTAAGTATGCTTTTTTTGTCATATAATTAAATTAAATTTCTTGTTTTTATATCTGTCGATACATCAAATACTTCAAAAGAAGTCTCTAAAGTGAGATTAATAGAAAAATCTAGAACTAAATAAGTATTGAAAGATAGTTTAGAATAAAAATCCCAACCGCAGCAAGCTGCAGGGTATTTTTAAGCCTTCTATTGAGCCACCCCTCCAAGTCAGAGCAAGCTCCTAGAGTATTCAACTCAATAGAAGCAATAAATAATTGGATATTATTCTTTTATCCAAATTAAAAAAGAGATTGTCTTAGTTAAGCATGTGACTAAATACTCCTTGTCGGAAGTTTTAAATAAGAATTATTTGTGATATTTTTATGCCCGGGTAGCTCAGCCTGGATTAGAGCATTTGCCTTCTAAGCAAGGGGTCGCAGGTTCGAATCCTGTCCCGGGCGTTGCGGAGGTGGCACAGTGGTTACTGCATCCGGTTGCAGCCCGGATTTTCGGGAGTTCGAATCTCCCCCTCCGCTTTTATTTATTAAAGGCAGAAGATTTTCCAAGCAAAATAATTAATAGAGAAAATTTTTAAAAAAGACATCTCTAAAAAATCACAAAAACAAACAATAAAAATTCTCTCTCTTACCAACCTTAGTCACAAGAAAACCCTCTTTTACCTTTTCTAATTGTATTCGATAATTTCCTGTTCGAATTCTAAATTCATTATCACTTCCTTTAAGTTTTACTATATCTACTGAAAATCCTTTTTGAAATTTATCCAAGGTGAATAATATCTTTTGTCGTATTCTCACATTTAACTTTTTTAACTTTTTTTTAGAATTATTTGAAAAGATAATATCCATCTTAACTAAAAACCTAACTCTTTTTTAACTTCATCGAGAGTGAAAAAATTTCCTTTTTTATATTCTTGTCTTGAAGTTTGTATATCCTTTTTCGTTTGTTCAGACAATTCTAAATGAGGTTCAATAAAATCCCAGATAATATCCTCGTAACTATCTCCTTTTTCTTGAAAAGATTTTAAAACTTTTAATAAATCAGTACTTACTCTTAAAGATGTTTGTTTTTGCATACTTATTATATGCATAATGTATATTTAAATATTGTGGTTTTTTTAAAAAATATTATAAAAAAATGATGGCTTAGACAGATTAATAAAAAAGTTCAATTTGGAGTACCTTGAAATTTGATTGTCGTGTGTTCTAAATTTTCAAGCAAACAGATTAATTAACTTTAAATAACTCTTTATCCTTTTCTTATTATCAAAAATGCCTTCAAAAATAAAACTAAGTTTTTTAGGAACAGGAAGTGCGATTCCAACTGCGAAAAGGAATCATCCAGCTGTGCTTTTAACTTGGAAGGATGAAAATATATTGTTTGATTGTGGAGAAGGAACTCAAAGACAATTTCGTAAAATGAAAATTAATCCTTGCAAGATTACTAGAATTTGTATAAGCCATTGGCATGCTGACCATGTTCTTGGGCTTCCTGGACTTCTTCAAACTCTTGGAATGAGTGGTTATAACAAAACCCTAAAGATTTACATTCCTAAAGGAACTAGAAAGTTATTGGATTTATATCTTAAGATGTTTATTAGAAAAGATTGGAATTTTAAATTTAAAGTAAATGAAGTTTCAAAAGGAAAATTTGTTAATGAAAAAGAATTTTTTCTTGAAGCAGGAGAAATGAAACATGACACTCCTACTCTGGGATATAGTTTTGTTGTTAAAGATAAAAAAAGATTAGATAAAAAGAAATTAGAAAAATTAAAACTTCCTGAAAAATCTCCTCTTATTGGAGAACTTGCTCAAGGAAAAAAAATAAAATTTAAAGGAAAAACTATTGATGGAAAAAAATTACTTTATGAAGAAAAAGGGGAAAAAGTGAGTTATGTTGTTGACACTGTAAATAACAAAAATATTCCTAAATTAATTAAGAATTCTGATTTAATGGTTTGTGAATCTACTTATTCAGCTGATGAACAAGAAATTGCAAAAGATCATTTGCATATGACTTCAAAACAAGTTGGAAAAATTGCTAAAAAAGGAAAAATTGGAAAACTTTTTTTAATACATTTAAGCCAGAGATATGATGATGGAAAAGGAGAAGAGAAAATCTTAAGTGAATCTAGAAAGGAGTTCAAGGAAACAAATATTGCTAGTGATGGGGATGTTGTTGAGGTTTGATTATCTTATTTAATTTGTCGAATAACTTCGCAGTGCGCAAAAATCTCCCTTAGAAATAAAAAAGTGCGCAAAAATTCCAATCTCTCTTTATATTTTTTATTTCTCTTCTATAAAATCCTCGCGCAATTTGGGACTTTTATTATAAATAACTGCGCAAAAAGGAAAGTTTTAAATAGTTTCTATTTTATAGAAATTCATGGCATGGCCAAAACCAAAAGGATATAGTAAGTCAAAAGTTGATTGGGCTGGAGAAGTTTTGTCTAGTAGGGTATCTGTTAAAGAAAAGAATCATTTTAAGAAGAAACAAGAGGATCAAGAACTTGCCTTAGATATTTTAGATAATTGGAGAGCAATTCATAGATATCCCATGCATATATTTAAGAAAAGATTAAAGAGAGTTGCTGAGAAAATGCATAAGGATGCTTTTGTTGCTCAAAGATTAAAAAGATTGCCCTCAATTATCACTAAACTTCAAAGAGAGTATTATGAACAAACAGGTAAAATGAAACTATCTCGTATGCAAGATATTGCTGGTTGCCGAGCTGTCATGCCCACAATCAAACTTGCAAGAGAACTTTATGAAAAAGAATATCTTCAGGGAAACATTAAGCATAAAAAAGTAAATGAAAAAGATTATATAAAAATTCCAAAAGAAGATGGTTATCGAAGCATTCACCTAGTTTATAGGTATAATAGTGATAAACCAAAAAAACAAGGATATAATGGTCTCCTTGTTGAAATCCAAATTAGATCCAAATTGCAGCATCTTTGGGCAACTGCTATAGAGACTGTTGACTTGTTTACAAGGCAAGCAATAAAATCAAATGAGGGAAGGCAAGAATGGAAAGATTTTTTTAGATTAGTGAGTTCTGCATTTGCTATTAAAGAAGAAACTGCCTTTGTTCCAAATACTCCAAGAAATCCCAAGAATCTTTACAAGATGATAAAAGAAAAAGAACAAGAACTCCAAGTTATAAAAATTATGACTAATTGGGCCAAGGCTGTTAGAATTTTTGAAAGAGAATTTAAACAAAAACCAGATTTACAATATTTCTTATTAGAGTTGGATATTTTGGGAGAAAAATTAAATATAACTGGATATACTGCAGATGAAGAACAAACTGCTTTAGAGGAATATGCAAGAATTGAAAAATTACATCAAGGACAAAAAGAGTATGATGTTGTATTAGTTGGTGTTGATGTTGCACAAGATTTGAAAAAAGCTTATCCTAATTATTTTGCTGATACTTCTGAATTTTTAAAGGAGTTGGAGAAACTGTTGAAGAAGGCTGAGTGAGAAGAATTTTATCTGAAGTAAGAAAGGAATTTGGTAAAAATGTTAAAGTTGCTGAGGATAAGAACATTATAGAGTATAAGAGGAAGAGTTTAAAGATACTATAATCGTTAGTGATGTGGGAGTTATTGAAATTTAATCTAAGACCTCTTTAATCTTTATTCATTATTTAAACAACATTTTTTATATTTCTTTCCACTTCCACAAGGACAAGGCTCATTTCTTCTGACTTTTTTCTTTTTGATTCTAGAGGAGTTATCTATTTCTAAATTATTCACTTTAATCAATTCAGGAATATGAACACCAAGAGATTCAGACATTTCTCCTAAAAACTGAATAATAATTTCAGGGCCTTTTAAAGTTGCAAGGTTTAAATATTTAAATTCAAACTTATCCTTTCTTAATAAATCTGCCATTGCATTAAGATAAAAAATTGCCTCTTCTTTTGCACCCTTTGTTTTATAATATCTATATCTAAATTCATAGACCCCTACAAGATTAAGATAACTCGCGATTAAATTTGAATCTAATTCCAGGGATTTTTTATAATGTTCAATTGCTTCAGAATATTTATTAAAATTTCTTGCGATATTTCCTGCTCTCAAATATAACTCTCCTTTATTTGGCTCTTCTTTTATTCGTTTTAATATATATTTGTATGTGTCCTTAAATGATAATACCTTGTCTTCTACAGCAACTTTTTCAGAAGAATTTATAACTCCCTTTCCCCTGACAAAAGTGCTTATACTTTGAAACATTACATCTTTTTCACCTTGTTGAGTGGGTTTTAAGTTATGAGAAAAACAAAATTTACAAATTAGTTCATTTTCAAATACAATTTTATACGGCTTGCTTGAGATAATTTTTATTAAACCCGGATGAATATTCTGCTTTTTATTGCAATCTAAGCATTTAAATTGAATTTCTAATTCTTCATCTTTTTTCCACATATTTTCTTCAATCTCTTGTATCTCTTTTTTAGATAACTTGCTGGACTGTTTATTATTTTTTTTATATTCTAAATCTTCTTTCATAAGAGGCTTTAATTCTTCCTTTTGCTTTTCTAATTCTTTATTATAAGAGATTGGATCTTCTAATCTCTTTATTGTATCCTGAATCTCTATTCTTTCGTGTTTAGAAACCCTATCTATATTTAAAAGTTGTTTTAATAATGGCAAGACCTCTCTTTTTCCTTGTTTATCAAAATCAAGAACAAACATATCAATATGAAACCATTCATCATACTTATATTCATTCTTCAAATAGTCTTGGGTAATCTGAATCATAAAATCATAAACTCTCTTATCTTTTATTTCTGTTAATGCTCCTACGAGGTATATTGGGAATTTTTTCTGAGAAAATTGATTTTTCAGTTTTTCTATTAAGGGTTTAATTGCGGGTTTTCCAATTTGTTGAAGGGCATACATGGCCTCTTCTCCTGAATCATCATCACTGTTATCTGTCTCCACGATATAATTAATTAAATAAGGAATTGATTTTTCAGATTTGATTTCCTTTAAAATTTCAAGAGCAAATAAACTGCTCCAAGTTTCTTTGAAATTTAAGAGTTCATGTAATTTATTTATACTTTCTTCTCCTTTAGAAATTAATTGATTTATTATTGGTTTAAGGTTATTACTTACTTGTTTATAATCTAATTTGTAACCCTTAGAATTGTCATATTTTTTTAATTCTTCTATTAATTCTTCAAGGCCCAAATTTCTTTTATTCTCCATGAGATATTTAATGGACGGGGTTATTTAAAAATTTGTATTTGTGGTTTTGTAAGGTTCATAAACATATGTTCCTTTTGGTTAATGTTTTTGGAATTTAATGTATCTTAGTAGAGATATAATGATGGAAAAGGAGAAAAGAAAATCTTAAATGAAGCTAGAAAAGAGTTCAAGGAAACAAATATTGCTAGTGATGGAGATGTTGTTGGGGTTTAAGGGGAAGATTGAGGTTGCTAGTGAGGATGGTTTTTTGGAAGTTTGATTAAATCATAGATTTAGGATATCAAAAATTATTCTTTGTTTCATAAAAAGTTTTAGGAGTTCTATTAACTCCAAATGCAGTAAGATATTGAGTTCTATTTAAATCTTGTTCTAAATTTAAAGAAACACTCTAAAATGTTCCAGTTCCTTCTCTTAATTTAAGATGTACAAATTTCCCTTCTTTTGTTGCTAGATAAACACCATAACCTTCATCTCTTAAAGGTGCAACTACAATATTAATTATCTGGTAACACTAAATACAAAAATAAATCAACTCTATTCTCTAAAAAAAGATTAATTCTAAAAATTTTCAGAGCTTAAATATAGCAAGTTACAGAAATATCTTTTAATAATGGATTTAAAGGCACAATTATCCAAAAGAACCCCCAGAAGATATTAATTAAAATTTCTGATTATTTATTACTTCTGTGAAACAGGAAATTATTGAACAAAACTCCAAGTGTTACCAGAGACGTTATTTCAAGCAAAGATATATCCAACTAACTAGAAATCTCTGATTAGAGAAACATGCCGTTGCGAACTAAATCGACTTAACGCAAAACTTAATTACTCTTTAGATGCTGTTGATGCAGGAGAGATATAAATTATTGTATCTCCTCTCAAAAATGTAAGGCCGATGTTTTTTTTAACTTCACCGTCTTGCATTTCTTTTGCATTGTCTAAGACAAGATTTATATGAATGTCAAAAGCTAAAAGCTTTCCAACAAACTGCTTGTCTCCCTTAAGTTGAACTAGAACTTCCTGTTCTTTTGAATTGTTCAACAAATCTAAAGGTCTTTCAATTCCATTAACCATTTTATTTTATATGCCTAATAACAGGCTTAAGATTAAAGTGAATAATGAGTTTTTAAACCTTATTGTGTTTAGATAAATTAACAAGCGTTTGAATCTCTTTCAAGTCTTGATGCTCTTTCTCGTGTGAGGTCTTTTCCTAAAATATTCCCAATTAAACCAGATTCCTGCATTCTATATAATTCTCCAACTCTTACATACTGGATTTTCTTAGAATATCCTCCTTGTTCAACAACAGCATATCTTATTCTTTCTTTCATTTTTATAAATTTTTAATTCTTATTATTTTTTTCTCTTTTTAAAGATTCTTATACTTTAAAACAAGCTTTTTATAATCTAAATTACCTATATAATAATGAATAAATCACTAATATGCGTGGGTTTTTTAATGTTGTTTATAGTTATACAATCTCCTTTAATAATTTCTCAAGTAGATATAGACTATTATATTATACAAAACAAGGTTTTAGTTGAATTAAATGTAAATAATTCACAAGGAATTGAATTAGAAATTCCAATAAATTCTAGAATTGATGATACTAATCTGGAAAAATCCGAATATCAGATAATTGAAAAGGATAATAAAAAAATAATTAAATTCAATGAAAAAGAAAATTTTTATTTTAAATACATAACAGGATTTTATATTGAAGAAACTTTAAAAATAAATTATTTTCAAGTAAAAAATCCTTTGAATAAAAAATCTAATGTAACACTTTATCTTTCTGAGGGATTTAATTTAAACAGAAAAGGAATTCTCTTTCCTCAACCAGAAGAAATTACTAGTGATGGAAAAAGAATCATCTTAAAATGGAATAATTTTGAAGAAGAACAAATTATTGTGGCTTATAATAAGATATCTAGTCAAGATGTTTTTATATATTATGTTGTAGCATTAATCATCTTTTTAATTTTTATTATTTATTTTTTTCAAATTCAAAAATACAAAAAACAAATCAAAAAAATTCAAACAAGAAAGAAAAGGGAGAGAAAAAAACAAGAAAGAGAAATTACAAAGAATCTTGTAAAAGATGAAAAAAGAATCATTGAATACTTGCTTGATAAAAAAAATAAAGAATCTTGGACAAAAGAAATTGTTAAAGATTTAGGAATTGGAAAAGTAAAACTCACTAGAAAGTTAAGAAATCTCGAAGAAAAAGGCTTGATAAAAAAAATTCCTTATGGAAATGAGAATAAAATAATTCTTAAAAAATAGTTTCATGTTGTTTCATTCTGTTACACGAATTAATTAAATACTCTGGTTTCTTAAGAATATTAAGAAAATTGCCTTAGGCAATTAAATAAAATAAATTAAATGGAGAAAAAAATGCAAAAAATTATAACCGGAATCTCATTGATTTGTATGTTGATTGCTGTAACAGGATTTGCTTCAGCTCAAAATGAAACTGTAGAAGCTCAAGAAAATCTTAGAGAAGCAGGGACAAAACCAGGTTCTTTATTGTATGGTTTAGATAGAGCAATGGAGAATATTAAAATGACTTTTACTTTTAATAGAGAAAAAAAAGCACTTTATGGTCTTGAAATAGCTGAAGAAAGACTTTCTGAAGCAAAAGAACTTATTGAAATGAATAAGACAGAAGAAGCTCAAAAAGCAACTCAAGAACATGAAAAAATAATGAACAAAGCTAAAGAGAATGTTCAAGAGATAGAAGCAAATTCAGATGAAGAGAGTTCCAAAAAAGCAATTCAATCAACCTATTCTATAGAAGAAAGACTTCAAAAACATAGGGAAAAAATTGCAAGCGTTCATTCAGGAATATTAGAAAGATTGGAGACTCAAGGCAATATGTCTGAAGAGCAATTAGACCACTTAGAAGAAGTATTTGGTAGAATACAATCCAGAACTGGGGAAGTTGAAACAAGTATTCTTCAAAAGAGAGAAAAAGCACAAATGAGATATAAAGTTGTTGCTAATAAAAGTGCTCAAGAAATTGGACAAGAATTTGTAAAAGAAAAAGCAAGAGTTCAAGAAGCAAAAAACAAAGCAAACAAGAGTATTGAAGAAAGACAAGAGATTGGAAAGCAATATGTAGAAAAAGCTAGAAAAAATATTCCACAAGCTGTGACTGAATCTCTAGAAGAAATGTCTAACTCTAAAAGCAATGAAGAAGTTTCAGAAAACTCTCAAAAACCAATGTAAAAACTTTGTTTTATTTTTTTATTTTTATTTTATTATTTATTAAGATTAATATACTACGTATCTGGTAACCAAGACATATTCTCTTCAATAATTTCCTGTTTCACAGAGGTAATAAATAATAAGAAATTTTAATTAATATCTCCTGAAGTTCTTCTGAATAATTGTGCTTTTGAATTTTCTTATTATTAGAAAATATCTCCACAAATCATTAGATTTAAGTCCTGAAATTTTTTACTATTAATTTTTTCAGGAAATGTATTTATTTTTATTTTATTTGTTGTTTAGGAGATACTGAATATACTAGAAACATTTTTAAACAGATTTTAATTTTCTAATTTATGAATTTCATAAAAAAGATTTTTAATGGAAAAAGCGGTGAACAAGATGAAGCTATTCATTTGCAATTTCAAAAATTTTCTAAAGGAGAATTTAAATCAAAGGCTGTTATTTTTGCAAAGTTTGTTGCAGGAAAATGGAAAATAAACACAACTCCAGAATTTGCAAATGAACTTGTTAGAGATGTAGCTAAAAAATTACCTGAAAATGAAAAAATTGAGGTTACTGGAGCAATTGTATATACTGGAGATCTTCCAGAAAAAATTCCATACAAAGATAAGAAGCAATTCCAAGGTGTTAAGAGATATATTCTAGATACTGAATTAACAAAAAAAGAAATTTTAGAGATATTAAATGAACTTCCAAAAGCTTTTTTTGGATTAAGTTTTAAAACTCCGGATGAAAAGACTCAATTAAAAATCAAACCCAAGGCTCCAAAATCTGGAAAACCTGGAAAAGGAAAAGACAAACCCAAAGCAGATTTTTGTAAATTAATAACACAAGACAAGGATTTTGCTGAAGATTTTATTTTTGAAAATCCTGAATTTAAAGAAGCTTCATTAGAACATACTTTTATTATTGATAAACTAGAGATTCCAGAAGAAATAAAAAAATCTGGGAATTTTAAAATTATGAGAGAATCTGCTATTAGAGTTGGAAAAATCATCAGAAGTGGAGAGATTGATGGTAAAAAAATTAATTCTGAAAAAGATATGAAGGTTTAAAATTTTGGAATCACCATTAATTGGTGCATAAGCGGTTGGTAATTTCAATGTGATCCCCTTAGAGCTAAAACCAAAAATTTCCCTATATAATTAATCTCAATTTATTATTCGTTTGCCATTTTAATCAACTCCATCTATTTATTTTCAGAAGTAAGTTTTAATTCTGGAATAGCCAGTTCATAAGGGCATCTCTTGATTGACTGATGTTTTCTTATGAAATTGTAGAATATTTCATAACCTTTCATTATTGCATTTGCACTTTCCACACTTCCGTGAAAACCTCTAAAAGTTTTTGTTCTTTCTCTTATTGAATTATGCAATCTTTCAATCATAATGTTAAAACCTTCTCCCCTTGAAGCATTAACTTGGTTATGAAAAACATTGAGTTTATGGGTTTTGTTTGAAAATCCATAAACTTTCTTGATAGCATTTGGATAAGCAAGAAGTCCATCAGAAGTTACAATTTTAACCTGCTCTCCTGTTTTTTGTTTTACTTTTGATAAAACAAATTTAAGTTCCTTTTGTTCTCTTGCTTTAACATATTCAGAAGAAATCATAAATCTTGTTTTGCTATCAATACAATCAATAAACCAATTTTTATCAACACCCTTTTTATTATTGAATTTTCTTCTGTGATATTCCATCTCATCAATTTGGATTTCATGTCCAATATTAAGATAAAGGTTATCTGTGAATTTTGAAATCATTATTGAGTATTTTGTAATCCATCTTAAAACAGAAGTATGGTCTGAATTGTGGGGATAAAATGCTTTGAAATGTTCTTGAACTTTTCTTGTTGAAACACCTCTATAAAATAAATCCAAAGCACAAGTTATTTTCTTTGGATGATTTCTCATTCTAAAGAAACCATCATTTATTGTAAATGTTTTATCACAATCATTGCATTTATATCTTTGAATTAATCCTCTATTTTCTGTCTTTCTTTTTGTCCATTTGATTATCTTTTTAGATTTGCAATTAGGACAATGTAAAGTAAACTAATTTTTTTAACATATTTGACCGAAAGATTTAAATAGTTAA